>NZ_CP194516.1:908775-1211700 GCF_050931845.1 Poriferisphaera sp. WC338 | reverse complement strand
TTTTGCTAAAACACGTGAACAAGCAGTATCGGAATGCTTAATATGAAATCGATCAAAATCAGGTCTCACTCATCAAGAAAATTGAATCGCAAACGCATGAACCTTCAAACTTCATACCACCTTTGCTAGCTTTCGTCGGTTTCGTCGGTTTTGTCGGTTTCGACGGTGACACACAGTAAACCGTGCACACAAAAAAACGCTGCAAGCCACACGTCTTCGGCCCTCAGCGGTTTTCAACTGTGGCCCGGTATTCACTTTTTCTTTTTCAGTTTGTTCTTGCTGCCTTTTGGCCTGCCCCGGCCATCGATGATGTTGCCGTGCTTATCATATTTATGCACAACCATAAATGGAGGCAGACAGCCACCAGTCAAATCACCTTTGTTGTATTTGCTGCGAACACTGGACACACGATCAAACACTGCAGAGTTGCGTGCGGGAAACTCTGCTTTCATAAACGCTGTAATCTGTTCATCTGTTTTCTTTCGTCTTTGAGAGGCCAATGCATTCTTTCGAAACACGACCACCCATGTTTGCTCAACGCCCAAGCCCATCGTCTTGCCGATCGGTCTTGGTCCCAATGCATCCGACAGTTTCCATTTGTGCTTCTTCTTGATTGCTTTCTTTCTAACTGACTTCTTCACAGTTTTCTTCGTTGCCTTCTTCAGAGCACTCAAACATCAAAGCACTCATTCAAGCTATTGAAAGTAGAAAAACAATAAGCGAAATCCAAATTCCTGAGATCTCATATCCAAGCTCTCCTAGCATGTAAACCAAATTTCGTTCACTTATTTGTCGAATCTCCAAGAATAATAGGCATCGCAAGTCCATTACCTAAAAAGCATTACATATATGTAATATCATCAGAACTTACCTATGGCGAAGGCACAACACCACCCACATAATATTTACTTGACACCCCCACTTCTTAGTGTTATTTTCACACTATCTTAAGGAGAGACCCAATGGGGCAATTAAACAAAATCTATCGAACGCCGCTAACATTGCTCACCGATCTCTATCAACTGACGATGGCTTATGGCTATTGGAAGCAGAACTACGAGGATCGTGAATCTGTGTTTCATTTATTTTTTCGTAAGCCGCCATTTAATGGTGGGTATGCGATTACAGCGGGGCTCGAGCAAGCAATTGATTTGATGACCGATTTTCATTTCAACGATGAAGATCTGGAATATCTTGCGTCATTGAATGGCAATGATGGGCAGCCATTGTTTGAAAATGGTTTTCTTTCATATTTGTCTGATTTGCAGTTCACCTGCGATGTCGATGCTGTTCCTGAAGGTTCATTGGTATTTGGCAATGAACCAATCATTCGCATACGTGGTCCAATACTACAAGCTCAGATCATTGAAACTGCTCTGCTTAACATCATCAATTTTCAAACACTAATTGCGACGAAAGCATCGCGCATATGCTCGGCTGCTGGCGATGATGATGTACTTGAGTTTGGGTTACGTCGAGCACAAGGGATTGATGGTGCACTTACTGCGAGCCGTGCTGCTTATATTGGTGGCTGTGATGCTACATCCAATGTGCTTGCTGGAAAGTTGTTCGGCATTCCTGTTCGTGGCACGCATGCTCATAGCTGGGTGATGTCGTTTGATGACGAGTACGAAGCATTTGAACGGTATGCAGAATCAATGCCTAATAATTGTGTCTTTCTTGTTGACACATACGACACACTGGCAGGTGTAAAGAATGCGATAGAAGTAGGTAAGCAATTGAGATTGAATGGCCACGAGATGGTTGGCATACGACTTGATTCGGGCGACCTTGCATACCTTAGTATTGAAGCTCGCCGCTTGCTGGATGATGCTGGGTTTAAAAATGCTGCGATTGTTGCGTCGAATGATCTTGATGAAAACATTATTCAGAATTTGAAGTTACAAAACGCTCAGATCGCTGTTTGGGGCGTTGGCACGAAACTTGCGACTTCATTCGATCAACCTGCACTTGGTGGCGTTTACAAACTTGGCGCGATACGCGATACGAACGGGCAATGGAAGCCACGCATGAAAATGTCTGAACAAGTTATCAAGACTTCGATTCCAGGCATGCTACAAGTCAAGCGATTTAAGAATGAGCAGGGATTTGTTGCTGACATGATCTACGATGAACTCACGGAAATAAAGCATGCGAATACCATTGTTGACCCAAAAGATCCAACACGTCACAAGAAGATCAATACAGAGTCTACTTGCGAGGATTTGTTGATTCCGATTATGCGTCAAGGTGAAGCTGTTTGCAGTAATCGCAGTACAAATGAGATACGTGATTACGTTAAAGATCAGCTCGCCATGCTGCATCCGGGTACAAAGCGTTTTATGAACCCACATGAATATCCTGTTGGTTTGGAACTGAATTTGCATGCATTGCGCAATCAGCTAATTGAGGATGCACGTGATCATGTTGTGACGACGGAGATAGAGCTATGAGATTAGTACGCGTAGGAAGCGCAGCTTTAAATCAGACGCCACTTGATTGGGACAGCAATGCCTCAAACATATTAAATGCAATAAAAGAAGCTCAGGAAAAAGAAGTAGGTCTTTTATGCTTACCTGAATTATGCATTACAGGTTATGGCTGTGAAGATGCTTTTTTTGCACCTGAAACAAGGCGTATGGCACGGCAAATTCTTTGGGAGTTACTACCGCATACCAAGGGCATTGCAACGACATTCGGCTTACCAATCATGCACAACAGCTTATTGTTTAATGCATGTGCTTTTGTTGTTGACGGCCAGGTCGTTGGTATCGTTCCAAAGCAACAATTGGCGGGGAATGGTCTGCACTATGAACCACGCTGGTTTAAAGCATGGCAAGAAGGCAGTACTGATGTTTTGCAACTGGAAAACCAAACAATACCTTTTGGCGATTTAGTTTTTCAGTTAGGTGATATACGATTAGGCTTTGAAATTTGTGAGGATGCGTGGGCATCACAAAGGCCTGCTGCACACCTTGCTAATCGTGATGTGGATTTAATTCTGAACACGAGTGCAAGTCACTTTTCATTCAGTAAACACAAAACAAGAAAGCAGCTTGTTACCGAGAGTTCACGCGCCTTTGGTGTTGGCTATGCCTACAGCAATTTGGTAGGCAATGAGGCCGGCCGCGCTGTGTATGATGGCGGAACGCTCATTGCTGCTAACGGCAAACTTTTAGCAGCAGGCCCACGTTTTGGTTTTACACCGCATCAAATCACGCATGCAGTACTCGATATTGACGATATACGTACATCAAAAGCTCAGCTCGCCAGTCGGCAATATACGCCTGATACAAAAGATGGCATCATCAATGTTGATTTTGAAGTTCCCCAAGCAATCGCTGAATCTAACCCTTTAAATGAAGCAGCATGGGAACATGACGCGTATCTGCACGAAGAGGAATTCTCGAGAGCCATTGCACTGGGATTATATGACTACGCACGCAAATCAAGATCGCAAGGCTTTATCGTTTCTTTAAGCGGTGGCGCTGATTCAACAGCAGTCACTTGCCTTGTCTATTTAATGATTGATTTCGCATTGAAACACAAGAGTGCTGAAGAATTATGCAAAGAACTTGGTATTGATCAGCCAGCAGTTTTAGCTGACTCTCCAGCCACCGCAATCACAAAGCATATACTCACGACCGCATACCAAGCAACACAAAACAGTTCGGATGCAACACGATTGGCTGCGAAAACAGTTGCTGATTGCATCGGCTCGACACATTATGAGTTCGACATCGATCCTATTGTAAAACAATACACAACAATGATCGAAGGCGGTATTAAACGTGAGCTTAACTGGGAAAAAGATGATATTGCATTACAAAACATTCAAGCAAGAGTGCGTGCACCAGGCGTTTGGATGTTGGCAAATATCGAAAACAAACTGCTTTTAGCAACGAGCAATCGTTCAGAAGCAGCGGTCGGTTATGCCACGATGGATGGTGATACTTGTGGTGGCATTAGTCCTATCGCAGGCATCAACAAAGCGTTCCTTAGAAACTGGCTTGTATGGCTAGAGAAACATGGGCCACATGACGTCGGACCCATCGATGCAGTCAAAGCAGTTAACCAACTGACACCGACTGCAGAGCTTCGCCCCGCTGAGCAACATCAAACAGATGAAGACGATCTCATGCCTTATGAGATTTTGGATGCGATCGAGAATGAAGCGATTGGCCGCAAAAAAGCACCTAAGGAAACGCTTGCTGCACTACTACCTCAATACCCAGAGTACGATCAATTATTGCCTCCATGGATTGCTCGTTTCTATACACTCTGGTGCCGCAATCAGTGGAAACGCGAGCGTTACGCACCAAGTTTCCATGTTGATGACAAAAATCTGGATCCGAAGACGTGGTGCCGATTCCCCATTCTTTCAGGCGGATATAAGCGTGAAATCGAGGAATTACTAGCTGTTGTGACCAACTAATAAAGTTTATTTATGCAATACGCTTTGTTTTAATCAAGTTATTTTTTATATTTGCCGATTGACTTAGTGTAATCTATACATTATGCTTAATGTAAATCAAACACTGTGAGGATAATCATGGCACACACATACAAATACCCAAGACCAGCACTCACCGTAGACATCGTCGTTTTCGCATTAGATGAGGACGACCTACAGGTCATGCTGATCGAAAGAGACATAAAACCATTCGCGGGACAGTGGGCACTTCCGGGGGGCTTCGTCCAGGTTGAAGAAACTTTGGACGAAGCTGCCCGCCGCGAATTGGAAGAGGAAACCGGGGTAAAAAACATTTACCTCGAGCAACTCTACACCTTCGGCGAAACAAAAAGAGATCCCAGAGAGCGTGTTATTACTGTCGCCTACTACGCACTGGTAAATCTTGAAGGCCATAACATTAAGGCCAGTACAGATGCCAGAAACGCAGCTTGGTTCTCTATCAACGATCTGCCTAAATTGGCGTTCGATCATGAGCACATACTAGACACAGCCCTCGAACGTTTAAGAGGAAAGCTCAGATATCAACCCATTGGCTTTGAGTTATTGCCACCTAAGTTTCCATTGAGACAACTACAAAACCTATATGAAACGGTTTTAGACCGCTCCTTGGATAAGCGAAACTTCCGCAAAAAAATCTTGAGTATGGATATCCTGATTGAGCTGAATGAAATTGAGAAAGATGTCGCTCATCGGGCCGCTCGCCTCTATCGATTCGACAAGAAAAAATACGATCGAAAAACGAAAAAAGGGTTCAATTTCGAACTCTAAACGAACTACAAGATTCCGGAGCAAATCATGGATACAAGCCAAAAAATCAAAGGGTGCATATTAGGAACAGCAGTCGGTGATGCACTTGGCTTGCCAAGAGAAGGAATAAGCCAAAGAAGAGCCAAGAAGTTATTCAGCAACAAACCAATAGAACATACTTTACTTCTAAAACGCGGCTTATGCAGTGATGACACCGAACACACCATCATGGTTGCTCAAGCCTACATCGCTTCGCAAGGACAACCTGATGAATTTCGACGTCAGTTCGCTAAGCGTTTGAGATGGTGGTTTGTCAGATTACCTGCTGGTGTAGGTCTCGGTACACTTCGAGCATGCATCAAACTTTGGCTTGGCTTTGGCAAACATAGTGGAGTTAAAAGTGCAGGCAATGGGCCAGCTATGAGAAGTGCTTTGCTAGGTATACTTGCTCAAGACGATACGCATCTTCGTGACCTCATCAAGGCATCTACGCTCATTACGCATACAGACCCACGTGCTTTTCAGGGCGCATTGCTGATTGCCACAGCCACGCATATTCTCACGAGCAACACACAACCCATACTCGAATCCGTTGATTTATTAGAGGACTTATTAGCAGTCGCTTCTGATAATGAACTCATTAATCATTTGCAAAAAGCGCAAGCATCTTTGAGTCAAAATCAACTTCCCGTAGAGTACGCGAAGTCAATCGGCCTAAATAATGGCATCAGCGGCTACATCAATCACACAGTGCCTGTCGCTCTTTATTGTTGGCTCTTTAATCGCAATAACTTTCGTGCTGCAGTTGAAGATGCCATCAAGTTAGGCGGCGACACTGACACTATTGCAGCAATCGTTGGAGCTCTTGCAGGTACTGAATATGGGGTTGCTTCAATCCCATCAGATTGGATTAATAACCTTGCAGAATGGCCCTGCTCTACCCAATGGCTCACTGAATTATCTGAAGCTTTAACTGACGGTCATTCAAACCAAAAGCCACCAACTGTCAATCCTATATGTTTGTTGATTCGTAATATTGCGTTCATTCCCATCGTTTTAGGGCATGGACTCCGCAGACTCGCACCACCTTACTAAAGGAAACCCAACCATGAAAACGCTCATATTGGTAGATATCCAAAACGATTTCACGCCACAAACAGCAATCAAACCTCAAGGCAACTTGGCTGTTCCTAACGGCAACGAAGTCGTTGATGTCGCAAACAAAATCATGCCTCATTTTGATCTAGTAATTGCTACTCAAGATTGGCACCCCGCAAATCACCAATCTTTTGCTAGTCAACATCCTGACTATAACGTTGGTGATTTAATTCCACTGAACAAATTAGATCAAATACTTTGGCCAGACCACTGCATACAAAACACCTATGGCGCAGAGCTATGTGAAAATCTCAACCGCGATCTGATCCATCACATTGTCTATAAAGGCACAGATACCCAGATCGATAGTTACAGCGGGTTCTTTGATAACGGGCAACTTAAAGAAACCGAATTAAGGGACGTACTGATTCAACACAATGCAAAAAGCATTTACATCATGGGCTTGGCCACCGATTACTGCGTTAAGTTCACCGCTTTAGATGCAGCCCAACTTGGTTTCGATACACATCTAATCCTTGAAGGCTGCAGAGGTGTTGAACTTCAAGAAGGTGACTGTAGCAATGCAATCCAAGAGATAAACACTGCAGGCGTCGAGATTATTGACAAATTTGATTTGTAACCACACATAACCATACATGAGACTAATGAATGGGGTAAGCAATGATAACATTAAAAACAATCCGCGAAGGTGAACGTGCCGCTGTCTGGAATATGGCCGGTAAAGTAAAATATATCGATGGTCCTAAAAGACTTTGGCTATTTAGAGAAACATTCGAAAGCCTAACAAACTATAGCGCTGAAGCTGATCAATACTTAGCAGTGCGTTTCACAAACGGAGACATTAAACATATACACGGGCCAGCAGCTGTCTGGCTGGATCCAGTGTTGCACGCAAACATTGAGATAAAACCACTCATTCCTATCAATGCGAATGAAGCCGTAGTTATATATCAACGCACAAACAAGCAAGAAGTCAATCGAAGAATTTTGCAAGGACCAGCACAGTACATGCCCGAACCCAATGAGTGGCTGCACCGCTTCAGTTGGCACGGAGCTGATCCAAACAATCCCAAACGAAAAAAACCATCGGCTTTAGCTTTCACCAAATTGAGAGTAATACCTGATCAAATGTATTTTGATGTACAAGATGTTAGGACTGCTGACGATGCATTATTGACAGTTCAACTAATGATATTCTTCGAGATCATAGACATCGAAAGAATGTTAGATCAAACCCATGATCCTGTTGCAGATTTTATCAATGCAGTCACTGCCGATATTATTGATTTTGCAGCCAGTAGACTATTTGAGAAATTTAAACAGGATACTGAAAAATTAAATAACCTTGAGGCATATAACAATTTGATCACACGTGCCAAACGTATTGGCTATCAGGTCAACAAAGTTGTATACCGTGGCTATGAAGCAAACCCCAAGCTTCAAGCAATGCACGATCACGCTATTGAAACACGTACAGCATTGCAGCTTGAAGCTGAAACTGAACAGCAGGCACAAGAACTCGCAGACCTTAAACTGGCACGTGAAGCTGACCGTGAAAAACAGCAAAGAGAGTTAGAACACAAACGCACCGAACATGATCAGCTCATGAAGCAGTTAGCTCACCAACAAGTCATTAAGCAAAACCAAGCTGAGCACAAACAAAAAATGGAGTTTGAACAGGAAAGCAACATTCTTGAACTAAAACACCTACACGAGAAGAACACAGAACGCGCTAACTACCTTAAACAAATGAAAGAGATGCAGATTGATCTGACTCAATACTTAGTAGCTCAATACCAAAATCCAGATCGTCTAATACGCATTGATGGCCCTAATGGCGATAACCCACAACTACACCTACACGAATAAGGAGCATGAATCATGACTGATTCACGTTCACAAGTCCAGTATCAAGGTAAATATTTGCATCTAGTTCAGCGCGATGAGTGGGAGTATGTAACTCGTCCCAATATAAACGGCATTGTTTGTATCATTCCAGTTCTGCCTGATGGACGCATAATATTTACTGAGCAATATCGCCCACCAGTAAAAGCTCACGTAGTTGAATTCCCAGCAGGACTCTCTGGAGATGTTGACTCTAACGAATCACTCCAATCAGCTGCTGAAAGAGAATTGCTTGAAGAAACTGGATACACCGTCAGCGAATGGCAATATCTGTTCTCTGGCCCGACTTCTCCCGGCTTAACCGATGAAATCATTACGCTCTTCTTAGCTACGAAGCTTCAGAAAGTCCATGAAGGAGGCGGCGTTGAAAATGAATCAATCATCACACATAAAATTCCACAAACCAGCGTTTCAGATTGGCTAAAAAAATGCGCCGAAGAGGGACTTCTGATTGATACTAAAATATGGGCTGGACTTTATGCTTTAAAGCAGTCTAGTGATTTGATACGTCTCTAATTTGCGTGATGTTTTTCCGGCTTAATCGGTTTTGTGTAAGCACGTATGCTTATCCTTTGCTACAACACAAAATACAATCAGTGGCCACACAAAGGGGGCATGCACCCCAAAGTAAAGTTTACGATAGGGCACGAGTTAGAGCATTTTTTATCGAGAATCATAGACGTTACCTTGTTAACCAAAAGAAACCCCACAGATTATATACGGAATATCAATCGGACTCAGTAATCGAACAGGACGCGGATTCTTTTGCGGCAGGCTTACTAATGCCGAGCTATCTACTGTCACCAATTATCAATCAAATCATTGAGCCTACCCTAGAGCACGTGCGTGAGACAGCAACTCTACTTGATGTCTCATTCACCTCTTTGCTTGTCAGGTGGGTGCAGCTATCGCATTTTCCATGCGCCGCAGTGTGCGTCAGGAAGAATCGAATCCAGTGGGGATTTGCGTCAGAAACATTTAAAACCGCTGGTCTATATCGTGCAAAATTTGGCCAAACTATAACCGGCCAAGATGCGGGGAAATTTATTGCGACCGACCCGTCATTCACACGTTTCAGATTGGGGCAAGGGGTAGGCCTTGCAAAGAATTGGCTTGACTGGCAAGGTGAACGAATACCAGTAAACGAGTTTTACATGGTAATTCCTTATAGTAAGAACCTTATGGTCTTTGCTGTTGCAGATGAGGATGATCTGCCTCAAAGATGGAACGACTGGCATACGTGTGGTTTGGTAGATAATTTGTCCGTCTACCCATCAACTCGTTACCAACCTCCTCTAACCTTCGATTCTGGCTAAAGGGGCCACATTCTCGCCCTCTGAACCCACACCGCGAAACCAACAAAACCGGCGAAACCCCGCCCGTCACCCGCTGAGTTACCCAGTACGACGTGAAACACTTCAATTATCTGGCATACTCTAACCTTTGCCCACAAAACCTATTAATTGCACGCTTGTCAAACGGCGCAGCCACGACAGAATGTCATACGAAAATGAAATATCTATAAAAATTTGATGCCTCTTCAAACCATTTCTGCTACAGGAAGCGTTGGCGTCGCACCAAACTTCCCAGCTACGTACGCACCGCACTTATTTGCAAGATCAACTGTCTTTTGCAATGACCAACCACTTGCTAAGCCATACATGACGCCGGCAGCACAGGCATCACCAGCTCCAACAGAATCTGCATCATGATCAGCCGAAAATATCGCTGCCTCACCCTCAACTTTCTCCTGATCTGTCGTTATCACAGTCCCCCGCTTACCACGTGTTAATACCACAGCCTTTAGACTGAATTTCTTAACAAATGCTTCTGGACTCGCTTTTAAACTAAACATTCTCGCAAGTTCTGGCAGTTCATACTCATTCATTTTCAAAACATTTGAAACAATAATAGCTTTTTCTACTATTGAAAAATCAATCTCTGGCCTCAGGTTTACGTCATACAATCGTATTGCCTGTTTCGTACTTTCTATAAACCTAAGAATTGATTCACATGAAGTTCTGCTCCGAAGTGCCAATGTACCAAAGGCAACACCAGCTATTCTCTGCGAAAGCAGTGCCATCTCTTCGGTATATTCAAGATAATCCCATGCAACATCTTTCGCGATCTGATACTCCGGCTCGCCATCTTGGCTAAAACTTACATCAACACGGCCTGTCTCATGCATTTCATCCACTTGAACGAAATCTGTACAGATGCCCTTTTCAGCAAGTTCCTTAATCAACCGCTTCCCCAAATCATCTTGTCCAATACGGCTTAAGACCACGCCACAACCTCCAGAAACTTGTGCTAGCTGGTGTGCATGATACGCGACATTAAGAGGAGCGCCACCAAGTAGCATACCATCTGGAAAGCAATCGAATAACGATTCGCCAATTCCCACAAATATCGGTTTGTTATTCATATCCCTATATATCTTTCATACTATTTCTGAGTGAGCGGTAACAAAAAGAATCAAGATAAACTGATCCTTGTTCGGCATACAACTCAATTCGATCGTCGCCGGTATCAGGCAAATACACACGTGACACAGTCGTTCGACCATCTTCAAGAAACACTTCAATTACTGAGCGGTCTACCAGTACTCGCATATCTAACAAATCATCTTCTCCAACACGAGCAGCATACAATGGGGTGCCATTTACATGCACGCCATCTGCATCATGCCAAATATCGAAACCACGTCGCCCATCCTCTGAAACTAACAAGCGTAATCCGAATCGTTTTGCATCTTTTACTCTGAACTTACATCTGACTTCATATGATGAACCATGAATATTATCAAGACGTTGCTTGCCATGCAGTTCCGACATTTTTATTGACTTGCTCAGATCGAACAAACCATCTAACTCCGAGATTGGCTTTTGAATTAACTCATAATTTTTATTTAGACTCAATTCTCGCGGAACTGCCATGCAGCCTTTCCAGCCACGTGACGTATTGTATCCACGGACCCATGCCCACATTATGAGCCGCCCATCTAGTGTAATTGTGGTGTTTGTAGCAAATAGGTCTGGGCCGTGATCAACATACCCTTCACGGCAAGCAGTAAATCGTGGCTTATTAAAATCCATTTCCCCCACCAAATATCGTATTGATCCATGCCACGGTGAATGAAGTAGCACCCACTTGTCGCCAAGCTTGAACAAGTTTGGACAATCTAACTGCTTGACATTTACATCAAGGCACTGATATGGCAACCCACAATATTGCCAAGTCCTGAGTGTACGATCGTCAGCCTTATATAACGCGACAACACCCTGCCCTCCTACACGCCCACCAAGATTACCTCCTAGCACCATGTAAGTTTCATTGTGATGTTCAAAGATATATGGATCTCTCCAGTCATATATTTTCACACCATTATGCATTTGCTCACTTAGAAATGGCTGACTGATTTCTTGACGCCATTCGATTAAATTGCGATCTCCAAATGCTAAACATTGTTGTGCAGAATCGAACTCTTTATGGTCCTTACCTATCGAGGTATAGAAAATCATAGGATCACCATTCCCATTAACTACTGCACAACCAGACCAGCAATGCTCTTCACCATGAGCAGCGTCAGGAACAAGTGCTACCGGCAAATGTTCCCAATGAAGCATGTCACGGCTTCGGGCATGGCCCCAATGGATATGCCCCCAATCTTCATCATATGGATTGTGCTGGTAGAAAAGATGATACCAACCATCATGGTAAAGCGTTCCATTTGGATCATTCATCCAGTTTGCAGGCGGTAAAAAATGATATGCGGGTCGCAAAGGATCATTATTCACTTGGGATGACGCAGCTTGAATACTCATCATCGCCTTTTCAAGACTATTATTTATAACGTTATTTTTCATTTTCTCTTCGGCTGTAATTGTTATGTTGTCCACGCCACATCTCCGTGTCATATTATCTATCAGGCGTTATGGCATCTCGTAACGCATCTCCCAAAAAATTAAATGAAACGACAGTCAGCAACACCGGTACCGCAGGTAATAGCAGCCAAGGCGACTGCACAACAACACGTATGTGCTGAGCCTCCTCCAGTAAAACGCCCCAACTGGTCATTGGTGGGCGTATTCCTAAACCTAGAAAACTCAATGCTGTTTCTCCGAGAATTGTTGCTGGTATCGCTAATGTTGCAACAACAATCAGATAGCTGTAGCAAGATGGGACGAGATGCTTACGAATGATATAAAAATGACTGGCACCAAACGATAATGCTGCCCTTACAAAATCCGCCTCGCGGTATGAAAGCGTAAGCCCACGAATCTGTCGCGCTAAGCCTCCCCAGCCTACGAGCGATAGTATGCAAATGATCCCAAAGTAAACTTGAATTGGACTCCACGTAGCCGGCAAAGCGGCCGCAAGGGCCATCCAAAGCGGAATCGCAGGGAAAGACATCAATAGTTCAATACAGCGTTGGACAACAGTATCAATCCATCCTCCAAAATACCCTGAAACAGCACCAATAAACGCACCAAGCAAAGTCGTTATAAGTACACCAATCAAACCGATTGTGAGTGATATTCGTCCACCATGAAGTATTCGAGATAGTAAATCTCGGCCCATTCGATCTGTGCCTAACGGAAACCACTCACCATTAACAACGCCGATAAGATGAATATCTGTTGGAATCATACCAAGTAAATAATATTCATCGCCACGTACAAACAAACCGATTGGCAAGCGCTTACTCTTATCCAACTCATAAACCCGTTCTAAGCCATCTTCGGAATAACTCATGGCATACTCATAGACGAATGGCCATTGTAAACCATCATCACTCATCACACTCGGAAATTGCGGTGGGGCATAAACATGATTTATATGCTGCTCGTTCGGTGAGTAAGGGCTGATGAATCCTGAAAAAATAGATGAAATATATAACACCAACACGATTGCACCGCCTAGCATTCCTAAGCGTGACTTGCGCAAGCGACGCCACCATAGCTGCCACTGCGACATCACTTCGATATTTTCAGCAAGATTGCCGTCGTCCAGGTTCTCGAACCTGTCTCGATCGTCCAATGCTTGAGCGGCTTCATTTTTTAACATCTCATTACTCAAGTCGAATCCTCGGATCGGCTATCGCAAGCGCAACATCTGCAATCAAGTTGCCGACTAATAACATCACGCTTAACATCAATATCAATGTCCCGGCAAGATACATATCTTGGCTCTTCAAACTCTCAAAAAGTAAATATCCCGATGTCGGTAGATTCAATACGATTGAGATTATCGCTGATCCCGAAAGTAAGGTTGGCAAACTCATGCCTGCAATCGAGATCATTGGATTGATTGCCATACGCAATGCGTGCTTGCTAATCACAGTTTGCTCTGAGAGGCCTTTTGCTCGCGCAGTTTGAATGTAGTCCTGACCAAGTACATCCAACATACTACCGCGCATAATTCGCATCAGCCCTGCAGTACCATTAAGTGCTACAACCGCAGCAGGTACTGGCAGATGCTTCAGCAAATCCCAGATCTTTGCCATACTCCATGGTTGAAAGTAAAACTCTGGTGAGAACAACCCAACAAAAGCAAAATCAAGATATAACAGCCCAAAAACCAACAATAGGAGGGCTAATAAAAATTCTGGAATCGACATACCAACAAAACTCAAGCCACTAATAATATGATCTGTTTTTTGATGCTTTTGCACAGCAGCAAGACAACCCAGCGGCACAGCAAGTAAATATACAAGAGCTAAACTCGTTGCTGAGATAAGCACTGTATATCCCAGAAAACTCCAGATGATTTCATTAACTTCTCGTTGGTATGCAAATGATTCACCAAAATCACCACGCGTCACAATGCCTTTGATCCATATGAGGTATTGCTCCCACATTGGTTTGTCTAAACCATATCGCACCTCAAGTGCTTTGATCTGGGACTGTGAAACCTCACCACCCATTGCTTCAAGCCTGCTGATCTCTTCTTCAAGATAACTGCCTGGAGGCAATTGAATAATCACAAACGAAATCAATGATACCGCGAGCAACATCGGCGCGAAAATCATGATGCGTCTAACAATGTAATGCACCATTTACTCATCTTCTCCAAACAACCGCGCACGATCAAAATAGAATTGCTCAGGAAATGAAGACGCTGGTTGACATTGCGCCCAAGGCCCCAGAATGGCAGAATCTGGTATGTTGCGTATATGTTTGTTTAGGAGAATCAATGATTTCTGCCTGCCTGTCGTTCCAATCATAAAAGGCCCATGCTCAAGCTGAATGTCAATAGCATCCAACACAAGTTCGTGCCGCCTTGCTAAGTCCGGTTCGCGCTTTGTTTGATCATAAAGCTCAAGAAGCTTTGCCATAAACCCAACCGGCTTCTCACCCTTCTTGCCTGCGGTTGCATAGTATTTACCGATCAATGGATGCCAGAAATTACTTTCATTTGGAAACACATATGCAGGGAATGTAAATAAATCCAACTCCGAGTTGTGACGCATATACATATCAAACATTCCGTCACGTCTGCGATTTTCAAGGTCGGCTGCGACTGCTTGACGAGCAATAGTACGCACCCCCACACGTTCCCAATCTTCCTCTATTAATACAGCCTCATCGGCCGCGTACGGTTCATCATAAAACTCCAGCCGTAATTCGAATCGCTCATCATCGTAAAGACGAAATCCTTCCGCATCTCGCTCACTTAATCCCGCTGCATCAAGATAAGCATTTGCCTTTTTAACGTCATACTCAGACCATCTCGTCGTCCATGCTTCACGAATAGTCTGCCCTCGTGGCGAATCGAAATGCCACGACTCATCTGTAATCGCAGCAGCTTGCGGTCGGCTCAATCCATTCCAGACAACTTGATTAATCCGCTCCCGATTGATTGCGACGGCCAATCCACGTCTAAAATTCACATCTCGAAACAGTTTTCGTCTTTTAACATTTGGTTGTTTTGTTTTCGCATCAATCACCGACCAGTTAATAAAGATCGCATGCCACGCTGCGGTTCCTTCCTCCCATGTCCTAATTTGATAGTTACCCTTATCTGCAAAACGTTTCAGTAATGCGTAATCGCGAATATCAATTTGACGGAACTGAGCATCTACAGCACCAGAGATCATGTACATCAGGCCGGCATCGGCATTCTGCACACGAATCACCTCAATACGGTCAATATATGGAAGTTGTCGCCCATGCTCATCAACCGCCCAGTAAAAAGGATTACGTTCATACACAGCACGATCACCTGTTGAAGAATACACCTTCAAACGCCACGGCCCAAGTGTCGGCCGCTCAGGATTACTAGCTGTATCACGCTTGCGATCAAATGTTTTAAAGTCTTCATACAACTCATTCTGATCTGGATGAAATTGCGATAGATAATGCCGCGGCTGAATCATTGTCTCCGGCCACCAAAATCCTGTCCCAACTATTAGCGGCACAAAATAAAATGGCTCTTGAAACGCAAACTGGATCGTGTATTCATTCGGCGCTCGAACATCCATCAAATCTCCACCCGTGTATGCCCAGTCCGGTGGGCTCAATGGATGCCCAGGATGTAAACACAATTCCCACCAGAACAGAATATCATCCGATGTAAAAGGCTTACCATCCGACCACTTCAAACCTTTCCGTAAATGAAACGTCACAACACGTCCATCTTCTGAATATTCCCACGATGATGCCAAACCCGGTTGAATCGTTTTCGCGTCCGGACTCCACCGAGTTAAACCATAGTACGCGTTCATCAACTTCATTGTTACAAAGTCTGGCGTCAAATCGAACTTTCGCCATGTACCGCCGTAATATCCGATCTTCTCAACAACCGGTACCACCATAGGGTCTTCTGGCAAGCGATTCGCCAACACTTCTAACTCACCGCGCTGGACTAACTCCTCCAGTATCGGCGACTGCTTCATGAATAGATTTTCTGTCGGCGTAATGTCATTACTCGCAAACAGATTTCCAGCTATCACTAGAACACAAATCAAACTATAAAAACATTGCGTCATCACTTCCCCCCATCCAATGCCAACTCGTCTTGGTGATGGCACGCAACGGAACGAGATATTGAAATATCAATTAACTCAGGCATTTCTTGCTCACACCGTTCCGTCGCATGTATGCATCTTTCATGAAACGGGCAACCTGAAGGGAGATGCGCCGGGTCCGGCGGATTACCCTCTAGCATTCGCCGCTCACGCATTCGTTCTCGTGGATGCAAAACCGGTACTGCCTGCAATAATGATTCTGTGTAAGGATGCTTCGGCGTATGGTAAATTTCATCCGCTTTGCCAATCTCAACAACGCGGCCTAGATACATCACCGCAATGCGATCACTAAGGTACTTCACGACATTCAAATTATGTGCAATAAATAAATAAGTCAGATTCAACTGCTCTTTCAAATCATTAAGCAGATTGAGTATTTGTGACTGCACAGAAACATCAAGCGCAGAGACAGGTTCATCAGCGATGATCAACTTAGGATTTAACGCCAAAGCACGTGCAATGCCTATTCGTTGTAATTGACCACCTGAAAATGCAGATGGATATCGACGTGCATGATATGGATTTAATCCTACTTGATGCAGCAACGCTGAAACTCGATCATCTATTTTTTTTCGATTACTTTCACCATGAATCCGCATCGGTTCTGCAATAATTTCTGAAACCGACATTTGTGGATTCATTGCAGCAGCAGCACTTTGAAAGATTATCTGTACCTCGCCACGCACCGACCGTAATTCGCGACGAGACATACTTGTGATATTGCACAGTTCTCCGTCTCGCTCAATCTCAACACAACCTCCAGTGGGTTCCTCTAATCGCAATAAATTCTGCACAAATGTAGTCTTGCCACAACCACTCTCCCCTACTAAACCCAATGTTTCGTTCTTCTCAATCTCCAAATCAATGCCATCCACCGCCTTAATATATCCTACTGTCTTGCGAAATATACCGCGCTTAATTGGATACCACTTTCGAAGTTGCCGAACACGCAAAATTGTCGCTTCATTGCCACTCATCACTTCTCTTCTAGGATGATACATTCCGACATCTGTCATATGATCACCCCCTCACTTGCATCATGCTTCCAGCACGCACAATAATGACCATCAACGACCCTCAGTAAATCTGGTTCATTATTACATGCTTCAAACTCTTCTTCACATCTCCCTCGAAACGGACATCCATCCGGCACATGAAAATGATCCGGCACTGTACCGGGTATACTTGGCAACCTTATAGAGCGATCAAGGTCTGGACGTGGCATACTCGCGAATAGCTTCTGTGTATATGGATGCTTCGGTCGATCAAAAATGTCTATCGCATTTCCGTGTTCAACGATCTTACCTAAATACATCACAACAACCTCATCCGCCATCTCAGCAACAACACCCATATCGTGCGAAATGAGCAGCATCGACATATCATGTTCTTTTTGCACACGACGAAGTAAATCTAATATTTGCGCTTGAATCGTAACATCCAGTGCCGTTGTCGGCTCGTCCGCAATAAGTAAGCGTGGCTGACACGCTAGCGCCATCGCAATCATCACTCGCTGACACATCCCACCTGACATCTGATGTGGATAATCATCAACGCGACGGGCAGGTGCAGGAATGCCAACCTCATCTAATAGAGAGATGGCGATTCTCTTTGCTTCGACCTTACTGATCTTCTGATGCTGTACAATCGCCTCAACAATCTGGTTTCCAACCGTATACGCCGGTGTTAACGAATGCCTTGGATCTTGGAAAATCATGGCTACTTCAGCCCATCGCAAGCAACGCATCTGTTTGCTATTTGGTTGAAGCTTCAATATATCATCATAAGCTCCCCCCGCTCCTTGACGTTTTAAACGTATTGCTCCACGATCAAGCTTGCCGGGATAATCAATAAAATTCATAATTGCCCGAGCCGTTACGCTCTTCCCGCAGCCGCTTTCACCTAATAATGCAACTGTCTTACCTTCAGGGACTGCTAAAGAAACACCTCGAACCGCTGGCACAATACCATCGTCCGTATGAAATGAGATTCTTAGATCATCAATTTTCAGAATGTCTTTACTACTTTCCATTCTGATATTCCACCGTTTGCGCGTCGCCTATTGACCAGATTGTCATTTTTTTGATAACTACTTCACCTTTGACCGCGGATAATTCAATACCATTTGCATCCGATCTTGAAGGATAAACACGCGTCGAAAAAACTTCTTGATTATTGATGAAGCACTCAATCACAGATTTATCAATGAATATGTTGAAGTATATTTTACCCTCAAGTGGCAACAATAATTTCTTTCTTTGCTTTTTAAGATGATGTGGCAACCAACGATTACTTAAACTTGATTCTGAACGATCTAGCGAAATTTCACCTTGTTTAGGATAATATGTAATCTTAGTTTGCTCTTTGCCATCTTGCGATTTTCTAAGTACTAAACAAATCTCTTCTGCATTTTTAACATCAAGATCTAACTCAACTTCGCATTGATCTCCAGTCTTATTGAAATCGACAACAGATTGGTTTTCTTTAAGAACATATCGTTGAACAATCTTCTCATTGGGCTCCCCACGAAGATTTTTCAAACTAGGGTGCGGCGATTGCAAAAGCACGTTGTCTTCATTCAGCCTCCACCGCC
Source organism: Poriferisphaera sp. WC338 (assembly GCF_050931845.1). Taxonomy (GTDB): domain Bacteria; phylum Planctomycetota; class Phycisphaerae; order Phycisphaerales; family Phycisphaeraceae; genus Poriferisphaera. Next base: position 1,192,833 of record NZ_CP194516.1, on the reverse strand, counting down.
TTGGCAACCCAAAAGTATGTGCCCAACCTGCTTTGAGTTGATCCGCACTTGATCGGCTCTCTGGAACAATACCTATGGCAACATAGTGACCGTTCTCATCTTTTGTAACTGTTGGGCTTAAAAAGTGATTGAACAAATCAAGACGCGTTGGATTTGGACTAAGCGGGATGAACTGATTATGCTCCCACGTTCCTACCCAATAACTGTTTCGACCGGGGACTTCGGTTACACCAAGCCATGTTTTGCCATTAAAGTCGAGTACAACCGGCATCTCCCAGAATCGTCCTGAAGTACTACGATTTCCGGTAAAAGGCTCACCTGTATAAGTCCAGTTAATTAGATTTTTCGACGTGTAATGATGAATCGTGCCTCCTTTGTTAGGAATGCTGCCACCTACTGCCATATGCCAAAGTTTTCGCTTATCCCGCCAAACGACCGGATCACGAAAATCATCATAATTACCCTTTGGGCGCCCCGTGATAAGCGGGTTTCCGTGATGCTTCTTAAATAATTCTCCATCCCTAGACGTCGCTACAGATATACTTGCAACCGAACCATTAACCCCTGTATAAAAGAAGTACAATTTCCCATCATCTCCCTCAACTGCACATCCTGACCAAATACCAAATTTATCCTCCCTATCATCGCTTGGTCGAATTGCAACCGACTTCTGCTTCCATTGAACTAGATCGTCACTAACCAAATGTCCCCATCGAATATAATTCCAATACGGCCCAGATGGATTTGCCTGATACGTGATATGGTATTGACCTTGAAAGTAAATTAACCCATGCGGTTCATTTGCCCAAGCATGTGTTGGCATTGCGTGGTATCGAGGTCGATGCAAATCGTCCTTGAAACGATAAGCAACCGATAAATCAGGAGGTGCAATTGGCCGATGCTGACGGTTCGTCTTATATATTTGCTCACGTGGCATTTCAAAGCCTAATATTCTCAACTCATCAATTAAGCCATTAAACATGCCCGTCGGAAACATGCCAGCAATCAAACCAGTTCTAATATCACGACCTATTAGTAACTTTTCGTCATATGCAAATTGAATTGATTCTGATCCTGCACGAGAACTCGCTACGAGATTACCATTTACGTATAAGCAAAGTTTCCCACTCTTCCTAAAAGTAATCGCAACGTGTAGCCATTCATTTAAGGCTAAAGCTTCTTTAGACTGTATTTCTCGCCATTGCGTACTTGTCTTAATTGAACCGCGAAGCTGGCCGTGCTTTGTAAGTCCGAACTGGAATCCAGCGCCAGAGGAATAATTATTCACGATAGGCGCAAATTCAGTCGGATATTCACGAACCGCAATCCATGCATCAATCGTAAATGCATCTCCATTTAATTGTAGGTTTTGCTCTTCGCTAACAACATATGTTGAATAACCATCAAATTCTAAACACTGCCCCTTTACACCAGCCCGCCATGATGCGTCGTGTAGATAACTGGCAACAGCATCTTCTCGTTGAGATACACTTTCTACAGCCTGAAAACCATCGCTTCGATCAAATGACCAATGTGCGGCTAGTTTTCGGTTTTCATTAGAAGTGCTCTCATCAAGTACCAACTTACGTTCTGTTGAAGAATGAGAATCGGCAAGATAAGCAAGCATGTTACGCGTCAGCTGTTCAAGATTTGATTTGTTGCTTTTCTTATTTCCTTCGATGGCCCACTCATATGCGCCCGTGCCAGTAACAATTACCTTGCCCAGACCGAGTCGATATTCTGACATCGCCAGCTTATTTGCACCAACTTCAATGTCGGCAAGCCAGATACCTCGGGTCTTTTGTGGCGAATCCCACCAGCAAACATAATTATCGACCTGAACACCTGATGAAACAGTAAGAAATGTTTCATTCAACCCAGCAAAAATTGGATGATTCAAGCTACGAACTTTATAGCCCCAACCACTCGATAGCTTTGGTTCAACTAACTGTGTTGTCGCGGAAGAGTATTCCAATCCCAGATCAGCCGCATATGTCGTAGCGAACTGAGTCAACAAGATACCACCACCTTGATGAAGATAATCTTTAACGTGACGAATGACATCACCCCGTAGCATCGCCTCTGGTATACCTTTCTGAGAGTAATGCCACCAAAGCACGTCGTATTTCTTTATTGTTTTCTTTTCAGAAAGCTGTTTGTATGTAATCAGCCTTACATCTGTATGCTTCTTTAACCAACGATAAACGGCAAGACTTTCTTGATCCATTGATTTAATGCTGTTTGCTTTAACGATTAACCCAACACGTTTGACATGCTTGCGTAAGTTTCGAATGGGCTCTACTGGCATCTTGTTTTCACTTGTGATCTCTCTATCAAGATATGCCAACATATTTTTAGTAAATAACTCAAGCACCTTCTTGTTCAAGTTGATTGCATGATTCTGAAACCATTGATACGCCCCCACACCAACAACTAGCACACGGCCTGCACCGTGTTTGATCTCACCAACACCCACAATGTTTCCATTACGTTCAACATCTCCTAGCCATTCACCACTAAACTTTGAAGGATCATCCCACCAGCAAAGACGATTCTTAGTGAGATATCCATCCGATGCCAGATAAAATGTAGCTGGCAGATCATTAAAAATGGGATGCGGTCGCTTCTGTGTAATCCCCCACTGCCCGCTAATCGTTGGGTCAAACTCACTTATGTTTGGCCCTTGGCTTAAACCAAGTATTTTCACATACTGCGGAGAAAACCCAGTAAGCAGTAAATTACCACCCTTATGAATCCATGTGAGAATAGCTTCTTTTACTTTTGATTGTTTTATCCCAGAAGGCAAGTTCGGCATGCCTGATTCATGCCACCATATGGTCGCCGCCTCTTCAAGTACTTCGGGATGATGAAGAATCTGTGAAATGCTAACATATCGCACATCAAAATTGCTTTGAGCAAATTGATAAGCCAATCGCGACTCTATCGGCAACTCATTCTGATTATCCGCCGAACCAATACATATTATGCTTGCCTGAGCATCTTCATAAAATTGGATGAATCCAATAAAAAAAATCAAAATCCACGTGAGTTGACATATTGAATATTTCAAATTTCTTACTTCTATGCAGTACAAGGACAACATTCCAAATACAGATCATTATTGTGAAATATATCTAGCCAGCAGTATAATTTCACATCAAATGAATTTATTACAAGAGTTAAACTTACAACAACAAATCGCAATAACTACCTAGAATATTACGGCATCACGTATTTTAAGAACATAAATTAATAACTGTAATTAGCAAATGCCTGACTAAATGTTTCCATCCAGCCAGGCAACATATTTACAAACTAACTTTGACGTCTAGCAAAAACTGCCAATGAACCCAATCCAAGCAGAACAAGCGAGGCTGGCTCTGGAATCACACCCTTAAGCACAACATCAAATCCATCTGCGCCACCAACATACGTAATGGTACGCCCGCCAGTGCCCGCAACAACTGCGCCCTCAGCCAAGCCATCAAACATGCTCCCGTTAGACAATCCATTAGAGTCAAACAACAATATATCATCTGAAAGTGAGCCAGTGTATGCAGACAAATCAATAACGAGTGATGCCGCTACTGTCATATCTCCCGACCAAAAATCACGAATATCGCTAGACAAATCGACAGCACTTACACCATTTTCATCCGCGATGAACTCAACAGTTGCATTATCTCTAAACACCAAACCTTTAGCATCAATATCAACATTGCTGCCTTCAATGCTTAATTTTGAAACACCACCACCATCAGACATTATTAATAATTCATCGACTTCTAACTTAGCGTCACCACTCAGATTCAACGTACCACTTGACGGTCCAAATCGACCAATATGCACATACCATGCACTATGTGTTCCGGACGAATGATTAAATATTGTAGTGCCATCGAGACCAACATGCGTAACACCAGCATTATCAATCGTGCCGCCAGTCATATTGAATGCGATTGTTGCGGTAGGTGCACGACCAATTTGAAATGCATCATCATTATTGTCTTGAATAACAATTGCCCCACCACTTAGGTTGTATTCCATATCACCTGCGGTTGGATCATTTTTAAATTCGCCCAACCAAGTTCCATCACCACCAGCCAAAGCAGTCAGCGTACCTGACACATGATTTACAATCGCCCCGTTCATTGTACGCAATGCATCAACACTATAGTCATTATCAATTGTTACCGAACGCGGGCCGCTCGCAAAACGCGCACCATCAATCACTGCCAAATCAGTCCCTCCAGGAGGAACACCGATTGTATCTGTTGTCGCGTTATACCAATTACCGAGCGTCGTCAGCTCATTGTCACCCACATGATTTTCAAAGAAAACGAGATCCGCAGACACATTAGCCCCAGACAACGCACACCCTAAAGCCGTCGCAGACAGTGTTAACAAGCATCTCTTTCGTAACATCAAGCTACCTCCAAGTAGATATGGCCCGCCGAGCAGGCAGATTTTTGAAAGCGAATGCGTACAAACATAACTTCGAGCGCATTCTAAATACCATGCATTTAAATTTAACAGATGCACCTTTAATGTCAACACAATATTGTCAATTTATTTGCATATTTATTTTACATTTAGTGGATATTTGTAAAGTTTCATGGTATTATATACTCTCTAACGAAGCGATTTGACCCAAGGAATTCAATTGGAGCGTAGCCGCATGGCACAAGAACAGGTCTTATCAGGCCCAAAACATAAACAGATATTTGAAGAGATGCATAGGCGTATACGCACCGGGAAATTTAAACCTGGGCAACAAATACCCACCGACGCCGAACTCGTTAAGGAGTTTGGTGCGTCTCGCCCAACAGTTGCTCGAGCACTACAAGAACTCGAACGTAGAGGTTTAGTCAGCAGACGCCCCGGCTCTGGCACATACGTACAACATACCGAACAAAGTGGCATGCTATTCGGGTTTATTATCCCCGGCTTAAGCGGCACTGAAATTTTCGAGCCGATCTGCGCAGAAATTGCTGCTGCTGCACAAGACGACAATCACACACTCCTATGGGCAACCGGCTCGATCACGGATGACCCGGACACCGATCCTACCAAGCAAGTCATGCGAATTTGCCGCCAATTTAGCAGCAAAAATGTTTCCGGTGTTTTCTTTGCCCCCTTTGTTGTTGCACAAAATGCCGAAATGCTTAACACACACATTTTAGATCAATTAGACAATGCAGGCATCACAACAGTTCTGCTTGACCGCGATATTGCCCCCTACCCCAAGAGAAGCAATCATGATCTTATTGGTATTGACAACCGTCGCGCCGGATACATCGTAACAGAACATCTGCTTGAACAAGGATGCAAAAAACTCCTTTTTCTCGCACACCCTTACCAAGCCAGTACGATAGAAGCACGTATCGACGGCTACGAACACGCATTGCGACTTCGCAATATCTCTTCGAAGACAAATACAAGCATTTATTGCGATCCAACAGATGCCAATCTCGTAGCAAATCTCCTAAAGAAGCATAAACCTGATGGCATTGTATGCGGAAACGATGTAACCGCAGGCCAGCTAATGCATAGCTTGGATAATCTGAACATATCAGTGCCAAAAGATATCTTGGTTGCTGGCATGGATGACGTAAAGTATGCAGAACTACTAAGAACACCGCTCACAACTGTCCATCAACCCTGCAAAGCAATTGGCCGGGCAGCATATTTAGCGATGATTGAAAGAATGGAATGGCCCGAAGCACCAGCACGTGACATTCTCCTCAGCATCAATCTCATCACACGAGACTCATCAATTCGAGCATGAGCGTATTACCAAACCCATAAACCTCCACAACATCCCCAAACAACAATCACATAAAAACGCTTGCATAGACACGAATCCATGCAAGCGTTCTATTTTTTATAGCATGCAACTACAACCACAACAAAAAGGCATAGCCAATATTCCCATCCGAATCTACATCATCCACAACAAACAAGTTATCCTCTTCTGCTGCTGGAGCTGTACCGTAGCGTAAATTGTCGACAATATGACTAGGCTCAAAACTAGTACTATTATCATTACGTACCACAGTTCCTTGCCAATCTACATTTCCAACACCCGGATCTTCTGTCCATAAACTACTTAGACCATTGCCAGTATCAATGATCCGATCTGAAATAAGTATTGATCGGCTGTTCATCGTTTCCGCCCATTCTTCACGCCGAGCGATATTACCTTTGTCATTTACCGGAGGAGTTGGTTCAACTAAAAGGGTCGTGTAAGAGAGCTTGGCATTATGGCCAAACCCATACCTTGAGTCATAAGTTGTTAGCGTTCCCTCGGGAGCGCCATCACCATCAAGATCTGCCGTTTCACCTGCAATTGCAACAGTACCCTCCGACTCTGCAGGACTCAAAAGGTATTCCGGCGGTGCAAATGCCGCATTCAACAAAATCGCATAGCGAGCTGATCCACTAATCGCATCCGTATGCCGCCCCTCAAAGTCATCGCCGCTTGCGAGGGACGGCGCTTGTGTTGTCGATGACCCCCAACCAACAATCTTTCCATCTTTCTCAATTCCTGGATACATACCTTTATTAGATTGAGCAAAAACAACCATTCCCTGATGAATGCCTCTTAGCTGCGTTGAATTAATGACTTTTCTGGCTGATTGCCTTGCTGCCGATAGCGCAGGTAGAAGAATGGAAATTAGCAATGCAATGATTGATATGACTACTAAAAGCTCAATTAACGTAAATGCAGAATGACGTCTCATATGATTACTCCTATTTTTTTATCCTCACATGCCTCATAGACTAGACATTATCCAAATCAATCCACAAACTATTATCTTCCTAATGAATCTTAGATTCAATTCATTCCCAAACACTACTCATCGGATATATTCGCAATGATTCAACCACTGCTTCACCATGCTCTGAAAATAGCGATATACCTGCACTCGCCTTCTTTGGAAACACACGATCAGTCATGACGATCTCTCCGTCACCCCCAAAAACTTCTACAACACTGTGATCAACAAGAATGCGCATCGTTACACGACCATCACTATGTAGCTTCATTGGCACCCATTGCCAGTTACCAAAATTTGATGTGAAGCCCGTCACTCCCGACCGACCGCGGTCAATAAACATACCCCCGCGAATCGTATCAAATCCTACCACTGTACACTCATGGTCTCCTTCTAACACCTTCAATCCAAAGCGTGTTGCATTACCCGGCCAGAAGGTTGCAACAATATCCAAAGATTGACCACGAACATCATATTGATCTAATGGATCAACACCCGGAATAAGCTTTTCATTTATCAAACTCACGACCGGCGCTCCACGCAACTCAACAAGTTCACGGATTGGTTTTTGCACCAGACGGATGCCATCTGGAGTCGTAACCAAGCTGACTTCCCGCGGTATACTCATCGCCCCCCGCCAAGGATTAGTCGGCAAATCGTTTAAGTATGCAAGGTTATTAATCCAGCCAAGCCATATCGTTCGACCATCATTTTCAACTGTACCATTGAATGATTGCAACGCATAAAAATCACGGCCATAATCAACCCATAATTTCTGGTGATGCGGATTCTCATTGATAAACTGCTTACCATCAAACTGCCCAACAAAATACCGGCCACCTGTTCCACCTGATGCAGATATGCCAACAGACACCTGCAACACCCATCGCGTATCCTCCTCGTCACCATCAACAGGCAACTCAATTAACTCAGGACACTCCCATGCAGCCGTATCATGCGCCTCAGATGGTCCAAACTCACTCATCAAATTCCAATTCTTAAGATCATACGACTCATAAAAAAGCACACGGATCTTACCCGGCAAAGCAACAACCATCACCCACTTCTTCTCAGGCTCAAACCAAAAAACTTTCGGGTCACGAAAATCGTGGCTCTTCCGATCCACCACAGGATTACCTACGTACTTTGTCCATGTTTCGCCATCATCATTGCTATATGCAATATCCTGAGTTTGACGTATTTTCATTGGATCTGAGTGTTCAGCAACTGCCGTATAGATTGCAACCAAAGGGCCATTCTTCCCTTGGCCAAAACCAGATGTGTTGTTACGATCATTGACTGCCGAACCAGAAAACATCATCACGCCTTCTTCACGTTCAAGCGCAACCGGCTTATGCTCCCAATGCAACATGTCTTTGCTAACTGCGTGCCCCCAGCTCATATGCCCCCAACGCGGACCGAATGGATTATGCTGGTAGAACAGGTGATACTTACCATTTGCAAAAAGCAATCCGTTCGGGTCATTACTCCAGTTCTTTTGCGGTGTGAAATGAAACTGCGGACGATACTTCTCTTTATATAATGGCTCCGCATCTGCACCACTCAACAACACAATCTCCTCATCACTGATCGCGCGATCCCAAAGCGCAACATGATCAATCATGCCTGTAAACTTCCTAAACACTTCGCCACCGTTTGGTTTTTCTCCACCAATAATGAACGGCTGGCCACTTTCCGGTCGCATTATCCCACTTGCCTTATTTGATACCACACGCCGACCATTAAAATACATCTCAAAAACACGCCCATCATATCGCCCAATGATCGTACACCACTGATTGGCTCGGGCCTCACTAATGATGGCATTCTCACCAAAACCATATTTTTTTGTTCCAATTTCGAAACCAATTCTCGCGCCTGTATCTCCAGGCATATCAAAACCAAAAATATTGTACTGTAAGATATCATGCCCGCCGTGTTTACTTGCTAGCGTTACCTCCCAATTATTCGTTGTATTTTTCAATCGCATGGCAATCGTCATCTGCTCACCCCGAATTGTCATTTCCCCATCCGCCCCTAATCCTGCTGATAACGCCGTGTCATTTAGCCGAACAACTCGACCATCACCACCCACACGTAATGACTCTTCCAGCTCATCCCCCTTTAACGCAACATTAAACTTCGCTGAAGCGCCATAAACCTTCAATCGACTATTATGTCCCGAAGCATCATCTAAAGAACGCATCCCCCAATACGCAATAGCATCATCAAATATTTTTTGTGCCGCAACAGACGAAGCCATTACAGACATTGAGCTGAAAACATATATCATTGCGACAAAAAGAAACTTAATCATACTGTTCATTTCCTCACATATCCTCGCAAACGGTAGAAGCACCTTTAGAAACATTTGCACCCAAATGCTTTTGTATTTCTTCCAAAGGCACACCCTTTGTTTCAGGCATCACCCACAACACCCAAAGCAACTGCAAAACCATACAAATACCGTAGAACGCAAAAACAAACCCTCCCGACGCTTCGGCAATAACTGGAAATGTCCATGATATTGCTGCAGCAAAAATCCAATGCGTGAAGCTTCCGAGCGCCAAACCTCGGGCACGCACGTTGTTTGGAAAAATTTCACTAATAAAGACCCAGATCACGGCACCTTGCCCAAATGCATGCGCAGCGATGAATAGCAACAACCCAACTAAGACAACAACACCACCAAAACCTGTAAACTCTGGGCTCCCATCTACACCCAGACTGGATTGCGTAAAGAATGCCCAAGTCACACCGCCCAAGCTAATGATGTACCCAACAGAACCAATAAGCATCAATTTACGCCTGCCAAAAAAGTCGATCACAATCATTGCCAAAACTGTAAACAGCAAATTCATTAACCCAAGGCCCACTGACTGCAACAATGCCGAATCACCACTCGCACCGACACTTTGAAATATTGATGGCGCGTAATATAAAATGGCATTAATACCCGACAATTGATTGAACATTGCAATCGCAACAGCCAGCATTATTGGTTTCATATACCTCTGTTGAAATAATGGCTCATGACGTGCATCACAATCACGCTTCAGCGACTCTTTAATCTCCGAAACCTCTTCATCAATTGATCGCCCTTCATCTGTCCCAACCATCTGCAACACGCGCCTTGAATCGGACTCCCGCTGCTTCGCTAACAACCAGCGTGGGCTACACGGCACAATAAATAACAATGCAAAGTAGGCCGCAGCAGGAAAAGCTTCGACACCAAACATGACACGCCATTCAATTTCACCAAACCCAAACTGAGCGACAACATAATTCGACAAAAACGCCAGCAAAATCCCAAGCACAATATTGAACTGCGCCAAGGCTACTAACCGACCCCGCAATCTTGCTGGCGCAATCTCAGCAATGTACATCGGCGCAACAACCGACGCCCCACCAACTGCCAATCCACCAAGAAATCGAAACACGACGAAGGAATACCAATCCCATGCTAACGCACTCCCTAAAGCAGAAGCAAAATAGAATATCGCCAAGACAAACATCACAAACCGCCTGCCATAACGATCTGCCGGAAACCCCGCCACAAGTGCACCCATAATGGTGCCAATTAAAGCAACCGCAACTGTAAAGCCAAGCCCTCCAGACGTTAGTGCAAAACGCGATTGAAGCGCCGCTGTCGTACCTGATATCACCGCTGTGTCGAACCCAAAGAGCAACCCACCCAAGGCTGCAATGATTGAACTCGCCAAAAGAATGCGTTTGTGTTTTAACACGTCATGCTCCTTTGCCTCGACATACAGATCCGGTATTAGGAGTACCATTACCCTAACTGGCATCACGGATAAATTCCGAAAACGAATTTATGCCGCAAGCTCATTATTTCAAAATGCAATTATATTGTCAAACTTTATGTGCTTTTTTTATTTACATTTAAATGCTTATATGTGTTTACTTTTATCCGCCACACCAACTCCATTGCCTATCCAAAAAGTGGCAACTAATTGATAAATGAGAAGAAGCTTGAAATGCACTGTAAAACCACTGAGTGACTGATGCACATCAATCCGTATCATAAAGCTACAGATAATTCCACATACTGCTATTCTTGCCTTCTTTTTCCGGTCATTTCCGCTTTTTGCCGGATCGGAAAACTTGAGCACAAATCGTAAAACGAGGCTTAGCATACAGTTGCGGTCTTACACCCTCACCCTCTCATAACCCGGAGGTCACAGGTTCGAATCCTGTCCCCGCTATTTTAAAACTAATAAACGCCAGTCACTTACGGGATCGGTGTTTTTTCATGCGCATCCCTGGGCTTGCCTCAGGCTTGTTTGAGCTTGCCGAGGCGTGTGACCGCCATGCCAATCAGGTCAAAACTGTACCCTGCTCACTCCCCTACCCTCGATTCCAGCCAGTGAGGCCACATTCCCCGCTCTGACAACCACCGTCAATACCGACGAAACCCCTTCTCGCAAAAACTGCACAAGCGCATAGCCAGATGCCACCAACCACACCGGCAGCTGGTTCAAGCTCCTTAATCTGTCACATTAGAAAACGGCTCAACAGAGGTGTAAGCGCGTAATTCTCAGTTTGAAGACACCACTTCACAGCCTCAAACAACATGCGAAAACCCGACAAAATGCCATTGGATACACTTCCGACGGCGAAATGCGACGTTCTCGTGTTTTGGCTCCACAGCTCTTGGCAGTGTCGCTGATTACCTCTCAAACGCTACTTTGGCGGGTCCTGCAACAGTAAACACCCCATCCAATCGACTTTAGCAGCCTAGCCCAATACTTCGCATTAACTATGCCAAAGACCATACAATCTATGCTTCAAAAAAATAGATACTTGCTTATATGTATCTCCGTTTATTAAGATTAGTTAAGTATCAAAGCATAGTTCTGATTAATATTAAAATCTATGTGGATACATTTTTGGCTTCTAGTACCCTTTCCCTTAAAGTTTCAGCACATACTCGCCAACCATTAATATCATGTGGAAAACTGGTTGCACGTTCAGGCTTACCCACCTTAATCACTACTTTTCCTCGTTTTGGAAATCGCTTTGCACTTGGCCATGCCTTCCATGCCCCATCAATCCAACACGGGGTAATAGGGACATCGGTATCGCACACTAACATACCGATCCCCGCCTTGAATTTTCCTAATTCCCCATCCCTCGATCTTGTGCCTTCAGGAAATATGACATATCCAACTTTGTCGTTTGTTAATCTTTGACGCAAATCTTCCATAGCATACTTACCCATTCGCCCTCTTCTCATTGGCAAAGCATTGATAAGCATTGCGCTTGCTGTTCCACGAACGCCATTCTTAAAAAAAAGGTCTTCCGCAGCAATTGAAAATACACGATCTCTCGAAGTTTTTCTTAAGATGCTCCCCAAGGCCAATGCATCTAAATGGCTTGTGTGATTGGCAATTATCACAAAAGGCCCGTTCCGGGGGAGATACTCGCCGTCAATTACTTCTATTTGGTGCATCAACTTCAAATATGCAGCAATCATTAATCCCCACATACGGCATGTAACTGCACCAATTAACCCCATCTCCCTGCGAGAACTTTTCATACGCTCGAAACCAGAGACGCCATGATCTCGCGCGGTTTGGTATTGCCATTGCACCAAGTTTAAACTCCGTATGAATTCAAACAAACAAATTACATGGACAAATTATACCAGAACGCTGTATTGTTAATAGCCTGTTGATGTGATTGCAGGTCTAACCGGTGGATGTGAAAGCGCATCTTTGTACGCGCGTAGGGCGTCCATGACCTCATGGCGAATGATAATATTTGGACGCTTTTCTCGAATCATTGCAACTGCTTCTTCTACATTTTGAGCTTTCTTGGCCTTTAGAAAATATGCGGCAACTACTGCTGCACTTCTTGAATAACCAATCTTGCAATGGACATAAACACACCCATTCTTAGACTGTGACATAATACAATCAGCCGCTTGATCTAATGTGGACGTCGTCGGTGCCGTCAGGTCAAGTGTCTGAAGATTGATATAAGTGCAATGACGCAAAGCTTTTGCCTCATTAAATTCACAAGTCATATCCACAACTGCTTGAACACCATTCTTAACCGCATATTCTGCTTCCGATGAATTAAGGCATCGGCCAAGCCATACATGATCGTCTACGACATCCCAAACCTTGCTCCGAGGCTTGTAGTAAAGTAATGAAATATAATGCCCTATGAGCCAGGGTGCTAAAAGCAACCGACTACTCAAATGAATTTTTCCGTCACTTTTGGCGATGACCCGGTAGCCTGCATGCATGTATCCCCAAACAACGATCAGTAATGCAACTCCGATCCAAGTGCTTAAACCTATCAGTAACCAGCCAAGAATACTATCAATTAGAAATCCTGCGAATGCTAATAGTGCGCATATACAGACACCAGCCAGATAATAAACTGCAATTCGTACATGCGTTGTTTGTTCTATATGTAGCTTCGGTTCACGCACACAATAAAACACAAGTATCGCGACGATAAAACCACCTATAATATCAATAATATGATGTTGGCCAATTAAAACCGTACTACACCCAATCAAGAAAAACCACGCATGCAAGATATTGCGTAATACTATACCCATCGCACCTTCAATCCGTTTGACGCGCTTGATGTACCATACAACGAGGATGCATCGGAGAATAATATGCAAAGATGGCAGCAGATTAGAATACGGTTTATCAAAACCATGTAAGAATCTAAAAATATAACCGAGCATACCTGATTCAACAGCAGGTCGATCTGTTACAAGTTGTAGTGGCAAAAGTATATAGCATACTCCGGCAATCAAAATACCCAACATGATTCTTTGTCTTAAAATTCTAAGTTCATCTCGGTTTGATTGAAGAAAAGGTGCGCCAAAGAAAAATAGGTCAATCGACATGTATGGTATAATCAGCCAAGGAACGAACGGGATATATTGTTCCCATTCAAAATAGATGACGCCAAAATCCCCACGCATTTCATTAATTGCGGTACATCCGCCATAGATCAATATAAAAAATATCGAAAGCCCGGTTGCCAATAAGAAACGATGCCATATTCTCGGCGACTGCTGTGAACGAGTATCGTTATTTGATAACAATTGCATGGATACGACACCCCACAAGTGATTCGAAATGCACGGATAATTTGCTAGAGATCTCAGTTTTCAGAAAGCGATCGTTTATATTCGTTTTGCGACTGAAACTGTGAAGATACCCCACGGATCAATCTCCATGCCAATTTTTTCAAAGCCAGCTTCCCCTACAAGTTCATCCATTTCTTCCTGCGTCCTCCTACGCATGACCCAATTCTCTCCTTCTCGGTTATCTAAAACTCTAGCAATATACTCGACCTGTGGATGCCATGGTTGATTTGTATATATAAGATAGCCATCTTTCTCGATTGCAGCAGCAAGCCCTTGAAGCGAACGCTGAATGCCTTGATTGTCTGGGAACAATTCATATAGACCAGAAACAATACCTAATGTTGGCTTGGGGGCTATGCTCGCGATCTGTTCTTGATCAAACGCATCCCCTATCTCGCAATAAACTCTGTCCAATCCTAGTTCTTTTACAAGCTTTTGACCTGCTTCGACATTGACTTGTTTATAGTCCCTCAACTGAGCCTCAATCGGCAGATGATTCATCTCCTTAATTGTTTCCATCACATACCGGCCAGGACCGGCCGCTATATCAACAATACGTACACTTTTCCCTTCTTTGTCAAGCATATTGATGGTATTGCGTAATGTGTTTTTCATGTTCACTTTACGTACACGAATACCCCGCCAACCGATGCTATCCAGAAAAGTTTGATCAATCATTTTTCCAATTACTGCTTGGCCGTTCGATTTGTTTTGGTAAACGTAGTCAAGCATAACCCCTGAATCAAATCCATCTTTAAGGCCAATGCGAATCCCCTTACTCAATCTGCCCAATGTATTAATGCCAAGCCGATTTGTGCTATAAAAAATGCTGAATTTTGGTTTTTGCAAAGATTGATATTCGTCATATGTATAACCAGAGCGGTCAGCTTTGATTAGAGATTTGCAAGCAGGCTTTTCATCAAAGTACTTGAGAATAAATTGGCGCGTACGATCAATCGCCAACTCTTTACCTTGTTCATGATAAATAGCATGATAAAAATTCGGATATTCATACCACTCTTTTTCGTCGCTTCCTAAACGATCAAAGAATTCACGTTGAGGTTTCACTTTAACGACCCAATCATTACCAGCAACATGCATTTGTGTTGGTACACGTATTGCACCCGCATCTTGGATAATTCGGGTTGCAGTATCGTGTAGCCCTAACAGAATGTTCGTTGAGATACCATGAGTAATTAATGGATCATCAGCAAATGCTTGTTGCTCGGCCTTATCATGCGTTAAAACTTTACCTTTTACGTAACTTGGAACATTTTTCATTAGGTTCAGTTTCTGACCTAATCGCAACATAGGTACAGCAAACGGGACGTAAAGCTTAATCCGAAAAGCTGGCGTTGCCATAATTAATGCGCGGATTGGCGGAGCATAATCATGCACCCAACTCGATGCAATAACAGATCCAACACTGTTGCCAATGACTGCCATATTCTCAATTGGAATATGGTGTTTTTGCGATACATGCCTGACAAATACATCCGCATCTTTAGCGTAAACACCAAAATGCTCAGCCCAGTCTCGAGGTCCTTCTGATCGTCCATTCCCACGTGCATCCCACGCAAAGCACGCAAAACCGTCTAGATTGAGCTGCTCAACCAATCCGCTTAAACGGCCTGAATGCTCATGGCCACGGTGAAAAATGACAACAGCTTTATCTGCAACATTCTGAGGGATCCACTCGCGATAAAATATTGTATTCCCATCAAAACTCTGCATCTGCGATTCGATTGCTTGTAACTTATCCATTTAATCCGTCTTCCATATGTTGGTTGATTACTTTAATGCCCAGAATAATGTAAGTAATGATCTCTAAAAAAACAGTCCGTTATTATCGAAAAGCTCAAGGAAGCAGTGTTTTAGCATAATATGCATGTTGGGTTTTTGATATAAACAAATCAACTACATACATTTAAATTTTCATTTAGAGGTGCTTTTAGGAGCACAGAGTCATTGACGAAAGAGGTGAATTATCCATTGCCTTGTCGGCTTTAACCACCCAGCAAGCCACCGGTTAATATGCGAATGCCTGTTTCACGATCGACTTTATCAAAATACCACACATAATGCGAAAGAACTGGCCCAATAAGAACAAGGCTATCAAAGCGATCAAGTATCCCGCCATGACCGGGCAGAATAGCTCCCATATCTTTGACTCCAATATCACGCTTGATCGCGCTGATAAACAAATCTCCCATTTGACCAGCGATACTGATAAGTATTCCCAAAATCAACAAGTGGAACCAACTTCCCACATTCATGCCTTCAAACACCTTACGTCCTAAAAGCACAAACAACAAAGAGGTAAGCAGCAATGCGCCAGCTGCACCACCTATCGTCTTATTAGGGCTCACATTGACAATCAATTTACGTTTGCCAAATAATTTACCACAAGTAAATGCAAACACATCGTTTAATTCTACACACAATACGACAAGTAATAAGACTGCGCGATACCCCGATTCATTCGCCCAGTAACTAAGATGCCCCAGCCCATAGCCAAACAACATAAGACTCACCGCTGCCAAAGCATATCGCTGTAAGAATCCTTCAGTTCGATTTTGCAACACAGCGGCCATAGCAATAGCGACCAAACACAAGCCAGGCAGCGCAGCGAAAAAGTTATACCAATTATCTAAAATCGCCAAGCTCATTAGTATCAAACAAAATACCACTGACCCGCTCATCAGTTTCTCACGAAAAAGTCCTGTAGCTCGAGCAAATTCAGCATGGCATAAGACCCCAAGTATCAACATGCCAAGGATTGTCATTAAAGGTCCGAGCAATATCACCCCACCAATTACAAACCCAAGTACCCACCACGCACGCATACGTCGCCATAGTTCACTACGTAATTGATCATTCCCTACGCGAGTCACGCTGATACCAGCAATAACGCAAGTCCCTAAAAGCAAAATACCTACCGCAAAACTTGCTAAAACTATAGTCATCGGTTCGTTAACTATGTCCGTGATTCCAAAGAAACGATCCCAGTTTTGCCCGTCCATCATTGAGTAAACTCCTCACGATCCAGCTCAGAAAGCCTGCGTCTGATTCGTATCCACCGCCGTATGCATGTTCCAATACTTCCCATCAAGATCAAGACTAAAAACCAACCTACCAAACCCATACCGCCCCATAGCCATTGACTACTATCTGGCGCAACGATCATCCATACCGCAAGAACGGTTACCCAAAACATTCGCCTGCTTTTGCTCATCCATCCAACAAATTCCTGTTTCTCTTTTTCACCGCCTGCCACTTTCCCCATTGCACGAATATAAGCCGTCATAACTGCTACAAGTGCAGCCCAGAAACCGATCACAACGTTTCCACTTGCCGCGTATCCCAACCCAACCAGCACCGCGATATCTGAAATTCGATCAGGAACTTCATTTAACATCATACCCACTCGGCTGCTCATCCCTCGCTCAACCGCAACCATACCATCTAGCATGTTGCACAGGAGACGCATCTGTACAAAAAGCGCTCCCCCTAAGAACAGCAATCGTACTCTCCAAGTCACATCTTCTGCAATAATCCAATCACCAAACGTTCCCTTACTTGATGCGGCAAACATCAAACCAGCCAGCATTCCAAAGGCCATACCTATAATCGAGATGAGATTCGGTGTCACCCCCTTTTGGGCAATCCATCCTGCTATTCGTTGGCTCCATCTCGCTTCGCGAGTTGCAATTGGCCGACGATCAAGCTCAACAATATTTGAAGGTCTTTCTTTTTGGGTCTGTTTTTTTAGCATTCTGATCTTATCTAGCATAAAGATGTAAACAATTGAAATACTAAACTCGAAAGCAGTTATTATACAGATTCTACTGCAACCACAGAAGTAATTGGTTTTATATTAAATTTTCACAGATGATATCTATGACAGCATGTGAAAAGTCGGTTGAACAAGCACGTTAATCTGACACAAGCAATCAGGTTACAAAACAAAGCTACTGAACCTAGACGTGTATATGGACGATTCGTGGGCTTAGCAACACCACAGCGCAGCCTCAAAAACATGCGCCATCCCCGACATAAGCTGGATGCACAAAGTGTGACGCTCTCACGTTTCAATGCCACGGCTCTGGACGGGCTCGGCTAAACATCCCGAACGCTACTCGGTCGTACCTCGCCCAACTCCGCACCGTCATCAATATTTGTCATCAATCACCATCACTCTCTGAAGCCGGCCGCAAACTCTTCTCCGCTTCTCGCAAACGCTGCAAAATTGTCATCGATGCCGACCGCCTCAGAAAATACCTCGCCAAATTCGACTTCGATTGGCACGCAATCCATTCGCCCCAATACCACGACACCGCATAACGCATCCGCTGTACCTAGGCACAATGGCACACTTACTGAGGTGCTGACGGTTTTGGGCAAACCCATCGCTATACACCACGAATGGCTCAAAGAGGCACGTGATGAACAACAACAAGACCCAAACCAATCAGAACGAACCCATTCAGCGTTGGACGGCCAAACGCAAGACCGCGGTCGTCCCGGAGATCATCGAAGGCACGACCACGCCCGCCCAAGTCGCTCGTCAGCACGATCTGACCGTCGCTGAAATCGATAAGTGCAAGCTAAATTCTTCGCCGGGGCTGAACAGCGTTTAAGGCCCAATCCCAAGGAGGCTGTGGAAGCGTGGCACAATGAACGCCGTGAGCTTCACGCCAAGATTAGCGAGTTGACGCTGGAGGTCGATGCCGCAAAAAAGCAGTTACACACGCAGTTGCGGGCCAATCTGGGCGAGAACTGGTGATGGCTGGCAAAAGCGATCTGCTGCAGGAATCCAAAACAATGAGCATGAGTAAGCTCTGCAAGCTATTGGATGTGCCGCGTAGCACGCTCTACTACCAACCCCGCCAGAAGCAAGGCCCCAAGCGTGACGGCATCCTGGAAAACCTGATTTATTCGATTATTAGCTCGTTACCAACCTTCGGCATCCGACGCGTGTGAGCTTACTTGAAGCACAATTTAAGCTGAAAAATCAACCTTAAACGGGTTGCGAGGATCATGCGAAACCAGGGCTGGACGATCTCTAAGCGCAAGAAAGGCAGATTAAACATATTCTGATTCAGTCCATTGACTGCTGAGATACTATCTATCCGAAAGTTGCTCCAAAGCTAAAAGGCAAATCTAACCATTAGGAAGTAGCTGTAGCTTCCGTTTGCCCCAACAACTCCTCCTCAGTTTTGGCTGTATGCTTCATCATGACATAGCTCACTGCGGGAAGCACAAAGAGCGTCAACACCGTCGAGGTGATAATGCCGCCAATGACCACGGTGGCAAGAGGCCGCTGCACTTCACTGCCAACACCAGTCGAAATGGCCATGGGAATGAATCCTGCCGCATCGGTAATGGCAGTTGCCAGCACAGGACGCAGCCGCGTTTTTGCAGCTTCAATAATGCCTTGTCGCCGAGGTAAACCTTCACGAATACAGTCGCGCATCGCGGTCATCAAAATCTGCCCGTTCAATACCGCAATCCCTGACAGTGCAATGAATCCAACCGCAGCACTCACACTAAAGGGGATATCACGCAGCCAGAGCGCAAACACAGCACCGACCGCAGCAAACGGAATACCTGTGTAGATGATCAGCACGTCCCGCAAACTTTTCATGCTGAAATACAGCAGGAAGAAGATCATTACCAACACCGCAGGTACGATAATCGACAGACGCAATTTGGCTCGCTCAAAATTCTCAAACTGTCCGCCCCACTCGAGCACATAGCCTTCGGTTAATGCAACACGGGAATCAATGGCGGCCTTTGCTTCAGCCACAAAAGAGACGGGATCGCGATTGACGACGTTACATTGAACACGAATCAAACGCCTGCCCCATTCTCGGCTGATCGTCGACGCGCCATCGGTCATTTCAATCGAGGCCATCGATGAGAGCGGGACGATCACACCGCCTTCGGTGGGAATACGCGCATCTTGAATGGCTGAGACATCTTCACGAAATTGTTGTGGCAACCGGACCACCAGTGGGAAAATCCGTTGCCCTTCAAAAACTTCACCAACCCGAATGCCGCCGATGGCTTCGACAAAATCGAGTACTTCCTGCGAGGCGACACCATAGCGCGCCACACGGGCCTGATCGACCGCGATATTGAGTGCGGGCTGGCCGGTGATTTGATCGACCGAAATATCCGACACGCCCGACACTTCCAGAAGAACGCGCTGGACCTCGTCGGAGATTCGCAATAGTTCATCGAAGTCGTCGCCATAAACTTTGATGCCGATGTCGGAACGAATGCCGGATTCCATCTCGTTCATGCGCAGTTCGATCGGTTGCGTGAAGATCATGTTCAGTCCGGGAAATTGCGAAACCACTTCTTCCATCTCCGCGACCAAACCGGCCTGCGTGGTGGCACGGGTCCACTGGGGTCGTGGGTGCAGCGTGATGAAGATGTCTGTTAACTCCGTGCCCATCGGATCGGTCGCGACCTCAGCCGTCCCAATCCGACTCCAAATATGCTGGATCTCGTCTGGAAATTCATTCTTTAACGTGGTTTCAATCTTTGTGTTATAGCGAACCGACTCGTCAATCGAAACGCCTGCAAGCCTGATGGCATTAATCACGATAGCCCCCTCACTTAAACGCGGAACAAACTCGCCGCCCATCTGGCTGCTGCGGTAACCGGCCAATCCCAAAAGCCCCAACACAAGAATCAGAACAACCCACCGAAAATTCAGCGCCTTGCCAACAAGCCATCCGTATGCACTGGTAACAGACTGACTGACCGCACCATCCTTCGACTTGCATTTACGGGGTAAAAAGTAATACGAAAGCACGGGCGAAAGAAAGATCGCCACCAGCAATGCACCCGCTAATGCAAAGATAAACGTCCACGCCATTGGCCGAAACAATTTTCCTTCCGTTCCTTCCAAAGTAAGAACAGGCACAAATACCAGAGCAATAATCGCCATCCCAAAAACAATCGGGCGCACCACATGAGCACTGGATTCAGCAATCGAATTCAGTCGTTCATCGGACGTTAGCTTACGCCCCAGTTCGCGCTGCCGTTTCTTCAATTCACGCAGATTCGCCTCCGTCATCACCACCGAACCATCGACGAGGATGCCAAAATCTATCGCACCCAAACTCAGCAGACTCGCAGCAATGCCAAATTCATACATCCCCTGAACCGCAAAAAGCCCGGAAATCGGTATCGCTGCCGCAACGAGCAAACCTGCACGAAAATTGCCCAATAAAAGCAAAAGAACCACCACTACCAAAACCGCGCCCAACACCAGATTGTGTCTCACCGTCAAAATCACTTTGTCCACGAGCGTGGCGCGGTCGTAGACAATCTCAATCGCCACATCCTTCGGCAACGACGGCTTGATTGACCACAAACGCTCCCGAAGCTCCCTGGTAACCTTCTGGCTGTTTTCTCCCATCAGCATAAACGCAAGCCCAAGCACCGCCTCGCCTTCTCCAAAGGCGGAAACAGCGCCGCGCCGAATCTCGTGACCGATCTCAATCTCTGCCACATCACGAATAAGCACCGGCATGCCATCGCTTGTAGCAATCACGATGCTTTCAATTTCCGCAATGCTCGAAACCCGACCAAGCCCCCGCACAATAAGCGCCTCACCGGAAGAAACAAGTTGCCCGCCACCAACATTGGCGTTGTTGCGGCGAATCGCTTCAAGCACTTGATCCATCGTAAAATCGTACTTAATCAGCGACTCGGGTTTGATGACGATGTGATACTGCCGCTCTTTACCTCCCCATGAATTGACTTCAGCAACACCGGGCACCTTACGCAACTCCGGCTTAATCACCCAATCATGAATGGTTCGCAGTTCTTCAATCGAACGATTCTTATCGCTTGA
Organism: Poriferisphaera sp. WC338; assembly: GCF_050931845.1. Lineage (GTDB taxonomy): Bacteria > Planctomycetota > Phycisphaerae > Phycisphaerales > Phycisphaeraceae > Poriferisphaera. Next base: position 1,171,040 of record NZ_CP194516.1, on the reverse strand, counting down.
GCGAATGGTGTAATGGAAGATCTCGCCCAAACCGGTTGCAATCGGCCCAAGCTCTGGACGTGATACTCCTTCAGGTAGCTGCACGGCGGAAAGTCGCTCGGTAATATATTGCCGCGCATCAATGATGTTCGTTTCGTCATCAAAACTTGCCACGATTTGCGAAAACCCAAACTTGGAAATAGAGCGCACATTCTGAAGCCCGGGAAGCCCGCCGATGGACAGTTCCACGGGAAGCGTAATCTGCTGCTCAATCTCTTCGGGACTTAAAGCCGGCGTAACGGTATTGATCTGTACTTGCACCGGGGTCGTGTCCGGAAAAGCATCAATCGGCAATTGCACGAGACGGTACACTCCGGCTGCACACGCAATCGTAAAAAGTAGCAGTACAAGAACCCGATTCTTAAGCGCAAATTCTATAAGGCGAGATAGCATTCAAACTCCCATCAATGATCAACACAACCAGCACCCAATCGTGATTTCAAAAACTCGGTTTTCATTGTGAATCCCCCGTCTGTCACAATGTTGTCCGCACTTGTGATGCCCTCTGAAATTGAGGCAAGCTGCTTCGAAACAGCAGGGCCGACTTCCACACGACGTACCGCATATAAATCCTCTTGCTCCTTGACGAAAACAAACGCAGAACCATCAATGCGATGGATTGCCTTGTTGGGCACAACCATGGCATCAATCGACGTCCCCACAACAGCGGTCACCTTGGTAAACATGCCATGACGTAAAATGCCATTCAAATTCGGCACCGCAGCTCTGGCACGCACCATGCGCGTCCGCTCATTGATCTGCGGACTTATCCAATTGATTTCGCCTTCGATCTTTAATTCCGGAAGTGACTTTAAGCGCGCGACGATCTCGCCACCTTTAACGAGATGAACAGCTTTTTCTTCCGGCACTGCCAGTTCGATCCACATCGTCGAAAGGTCGGCAATTTCAAACAGTGCATCGGACTCGACAGCTTCGCCCAAAACAGCATTTCGGCCAATCACAATCCCGTCAAAAGGAGCCCGCACATAGAGAGATGACGAGGAGGACAGGGTCTCTTTGATCTGGACAACTTCGCTTTCGGTGAAACCGAGATTGAGTAGTTGCTGATGTGCTTGCCTCACGGCAAGCTCGGCCAAACGATAAGCGGCTTCGGCTAACTGCAAGTTGCGTGTTGCGGAAAGCTTGTCCTCAACCAATCGCCGTTCACGTTTATAAGTCTCCGTCTTGACATCAACTTCAGCAAGTGCTGAAAGATATGCAGACTTCGCTTGCGCGACACCAAACGAATGAACAACCGCCAAGACCTGCCCTGCCTTCACCGATTCGCCCACATCGACATGGACCTCGGCAACAACCCCGGAGGCTAGCGGCGTAACTTTTGCTCGCCGATTTTCGTTGTACCGAATCTCACCAAGCAGATCGAGCGAAGAAGCCACAACACTTGGACTGGGTTTTTGATGTGTAATGCCGGCCAGTAATGCGGATTGCGGCGACTTCATTCTGACTTTGAGCGAATCACCCACCGCAAGGCTTTCGGCAAGCTGTGGCTGACAGATACCACACTTAATCTCTGCCACGCCATGTTCGTTACAAAACAGTGCGGCTGACTTGTCACTTGCAGCTTTCGTGTTCGTATCTTTGATCTCAGGATGACACAAAAAGCATTCATCTTCATACAGGCCATGCTCTTTGCAATACAAGCGAGACTTGTCCTCTAATTCTGAATGGCAATCCCAGCAACGGTCTTCATAGCGTGCATGTTCTTTACACCAGAGTCGGCCAGCATCACGCTTACTCGCATCGCAAATAAAGCAGGTTTCATCATTTTCATGTGTGTGCGCAGCAGATGTCACGGCCTCTGCATCGCTGTGATGTGACGAGCGGGATGCTTCGTCACTGCATCCCGGTATATAAATACAAATGGTTAGCAGGCCGGTTATCATAATGGCCGCCAACCGGGGTCGTAATAAAGAACTCATGGTTGATCTCCTGTAGTAGGTGTCAGGTAGGGAACATCAGTTGTCAATACGCTCAAAGGTTCTGCGATAATTCCTTCAACTTGAATAAGCGCAGTGTGATATTCGGCCAGCGTTTCCAAGCGTTGCGAGATGATATCAAAGAGCGCCCGCTGAGCATCAAGAACCCCAAGGTAAGAAATATGGCCTTCTTGATAGGCCAAACGTGCCGCTTCATATGCTTCGTTGGCGGCTGGAAGAAGTGTCGCATCAATAGCGTACACTTCGTTATAAGCAATGGATGCTCTGCCATGCTCGCGGGCAAGCTGCGTCGACAGTTCACGTTTCAATGCACGAACCTCATCCTGAGCCTGCGCCGCAAACAAACGGGCCGCTAGGGTGCTACCTTGGCTTCGATCGAACAGTGGAATGTCCATCGAAACTCCACCGACAAGAGAAGCCTCGTCAATCTCATTCGCATAACGAACGCCCAATCCAGCCCTGAGATTAGGAATCGATTGTGCCTGCTTCATCTTCACCACCGCGGCTCGTCGTTCCCGCTCGACAGCCCACTGTTTCACTTTTGGATGTGATGCAACAAGACTAGCCAGTTCATCAAAAGGTGGAACAGGAAGCAAATCATCCAACGAACCAAGAGCAACATCGAACGCGGGCTCATCTTCATCCCACATCGCACAAAGCTCACGACGAGCTGCGACTAACTCACGTTTTAGACGATCCGCCGCAATCCTAGCGGAATCACTTTCAAGCCGCGCTTTAATCTCATCAATCGGTGAGACTTCACCCGCCTCCACGCGTTGGCTGATAAGAAGGCGGCTTTCTTCTGCCAGCGTCCAAACCTGCTCCGCATTTGACATGCTGCTTTGGAGTTTGAGTACACGAATAAATCGTCTGGCTGTTTCCGTGATGACTTCCAGCCGTTGCGACTTATATTTCAGTTCAGAAACTTTACGTGCACCTTCAGGAACTTTCGCGCGTAGATTTCTTTTATTGCCTAATTCAATAAGCTGGGTGACAAAGATTGTTGTCTCCAAAGCATCAACCCCGTTTGAACCGCCTGACCCCACGAAGTTTTCAAACTCAACGCCCACTTCAGGATTGGGCAAAAGTCCGGCTTGCAATCGCCGCGCCTCCTCAATACGAGGCCCCCACGCACTTGCCTGAAGTTGAGGATGATGAAGCAACGTTGCCGCCAGCGCATCTCGCAAAGATAGCTCACTTTCGGTAGACACCAACTCGTCTGATATTCCCTCATATGGTTCACTCGAAAGTGCTTGCACAGAAAGCGAACGAGAAAACGGGCGTAGTTCCAATGATTCGGAATCGAATGGTGACAGAGCACACGCAGGCGTCATCAGTAACAGGAAATACAATATCACATGAGAAGTTCTATACGGAAGCATCGTATGTACTCACTAGAAAACATGACTCGGAAATTGCCGAGGTTAAGGAATTAAACAAAAGAGTGACGTCAATACAACGTCATATCCAAATGCTTCTTAGATGAGTAAAATTGTTGAACGTATGAGATATGTGCCGGGGGCGCAGTGATTCTGCACAGGTACATTTGAATTAACAGAAAATGCAAGTAGCTTCGTATCCGCCAACGTGCTCATGACAATATTATATGATTGCTCTAATGGTCTTAGCATGCTCCAATCCTGCTCATGACCATTCTGCAATCTCACGAAATATACATCAAAGCCCCACCCTGACTCGCAACCGCCATACATGCAAGTCAATGTGTTGCATTCCTTCAAAGAAAACACTTCAACAATACTACTAACATTGCTTTGATCGCAGCAAGTAGACAACTGATCAAATTCTTTTGTAGCAATTGAACTTTTAGGAGAACACGAATACCTCGTGCCTAAAGTGCTACCAAAAGCAAAAAAGACCGCAAGTAGTGTTAAAATAATCTTGTGTGTATTGGAAACAGGCATATATTCTATTAACCGTCATCTAAGGCTTACATACAACTAAAACTTACATAAATACATAAAATGACACAATATTGCAACTTACTAAGTACACCTTAGATTAAGAGTACCTCGGCTAACCTGCGCTCGCAATCGGGAATGATTGAGCCGATGTCATCACCGACCGCGAAACACCTTAAGTCCATGTTCTTGCTGGACATACTAGGCGAGGATTTACCTCCGGTAGAGGAGATATCGAAACCGCCGCAATCTCTCAATGGTATGAGCACTTAGAGATCAAGCGAATGCTTGATACATCAAACATATTCCGATTCAGTCAATTAGCCAATGGTATGTGCTCGGCCAAAATAGGCCAGATTCATAAACCCAAAATAGCTCTGCGAGGAATTGTATTCTAAATGATCATTTGCCTCACCAGATTCTTTTCGGCGGAAAACCCCGGACAGCAAATACCACCCAAGCCTATAGCCCACAGGCCATCATTCACACCGACAGAAGATACAGATACGTTAATCTCTCTCAATCAGGCTAGAGAAGTAAACCGCCACCTACATAGGTGAACACGGACGATCTACGGCTTGACAATGCCATATAATGTACAAATTTGCATAAGACCTTCGCCTAGGTTGCGTCGGTTTCGACGGCTTCCCCACGTAAAAAACGATGTAAGCTACATTAGCGGCTAGCACCAGCACATTAATTCGTCACGAGAAATCAGGCTACAGAAGGCGACCTATTAACATAGACGTGAACACGATCGGCTCGCGGCTTGGTGTGGCGGTTGCGGAAATCTGACGATTGCCGTTGGCATTGGTGAGGTGAGTGTGCTGCTGGGGCCAGTCGGCAACTTCGGCTTCAATAGCTTAAAAGAGCATCTAGCGAACCCCGCGCCGAAGCACTTCAGCGAGTGGATCGACCACAGGATCAGATGTTTGTGCTAGGAAAACCTGAGGTTTGTAGTTAACGTTGCTCATAGTGGCATATTCATTTCGTTAAGATACTGGACCTCGGATAATACCCAAATTACGCTGCCTTTTTCATTTTGCCACCAACATCTCCAGCATCTCTACATTACTTCCGCCATGCAACTGGCCAAACAACCCCCGTCACCCGGAAGGAAGACTAACCTGCGCCTAAGTGACTTACTCCACCTCCAATTCCATCATATCAATATTCATATTCTTAAAATGCTCTTTGAATAACTCCGGATGAGTCGACCGCGACGGCGTACGATAATCGTCTAACTCCATCGCAGAAATCTCACTCAATTCGTCCGGTTCAATCGCAACATACGGCGTTAAGAAGATCAATAACTCCGTCTTCACCTTCTCATTGCTTCGCGATTTGAACAACTCACCCAGCAACGGAATATCACCTAATAACGGCACCTTCGACACACGCTCATTCACACGATCCTGCACCAAGCCACCAATCACAATCGTCTGACCATCCTTGATCGCAACCCGCGTTTCCGCTGATCGTTTCGAAATCTTCGGCGCATTCACACCATCCGTAATCTCTACCGAATCTTCCGACTGCACCGAAATCTCCGGCAACACATCCATCACAACCAATCCCTCTGCATTCACCTGAGGTGTCACCTCCAAAATAATTCCCACATCCTCATACGTCACCGTATTGATCGTCTGTCCTGTATCCGTAATCCGTGAATCACGTACAAACGGAACCTCTTCACCCACTGTAATAGACGCCGTCTGATTGTCCGACGTCAAAATGTACGGCCGCGACAACACATCCAACTTTCCTTCCTGCTCCAACGCCTTCACCGCCACATCTAAATTTGATTCCATCAATGAAAACGAAATACCATCCGTCAGATTCGACAAACCAAAGTCCGTCCCAACACTCCAACCCTGATCACCACGCAAATTAAACGATGAAAACTCAACCCCCAAATCAAGCGAATTATCATGCGTCACTTCCGCAATCAACACCTTGATCAAAACCTGCTGCACCGGCCGATCCAACTTCTCAATAATCTCCTTCACACGATCAAAGTTGCTCGTCGAAGTCAGCACCATCAACGAATTCGTTTCCGTATCTGCAACAATAGTCACCTCACCCGCCAAGTCTGAACTATTCCCCGTATCAGACGACGATGTTGTTCGCGTTGGCTGTGGCTGCTGCCTGCCTCCCTGACGATTATTCCGTTGATTGTTTGCCGCCGTCCGCACTGCAGACTCTTCAACATCAGCAAACAACTCATTCAACGACTCCGCCAGCGTCTCCGCATCCGCATTCTTCAAATCATAGATAAATACCGATTGCGTCGCCGCTGGATCCGCATCCAATTCTTCGATCAAACTCGCAATCGTATCAAGCACTTCTGACGGTCCACTTACCACAACTGTGTTCGTCCGCTCATCCGCCGCCGCCTTAATCTCCCTTGATGGCGCCGATCTATTCGAACTCTCAGCTGCCGGTGCAGCGCTTGGCCCACCTCTGCCTCCACGACCACGCGCCATCATAAATCTTGCAAATGGGTTCTGTGATTGCTGATTGCTTTGCTGATCTTCTTCAAAAATCTCATTGATTAAATCCGCCGTCGAGTCTGCCTCCGCATAATCAAGCGGAAATACACGCACATCAACAATCGTCGAGACATGCCTGTCTAACGCCTCAATGATCTGCGCAATCCGCCTCACATTATTCGAAGTATCCGTCAAGATGATCGCATTACTATTCTCGTTCGCAGTGAGCTGCGCATGATCCTGAATTAACGGCTGAATATCTTCCAACAACTTCGTCGCATCAATATTCGCAATCGGAATCACCTGCGTAATCATGTGACCCGCCGACGAAATCTCTTTGGGATCTGAACCATACATCACCGGAATATTATGCTTCTTTGCATTTGCCAATTGCACAACCGTCAAAATTCGCTCGTTCTGAATCGCCGCTAATCCATGCTGTTTTAGCACAGTATTCAACAACTGTATCATCTCATCACGATTCACCGGCTGCTTCGATACAATCGAAATCACGCCCTCAACCGGCACCTCCTTGATAACAATGTAACCCACCTTCTCCGAAATATACTCAAGCACCGTATCAATTGGTACCTCATCAAAATGCAACTTAATCGATAGATCATCACCAATCGCACCCAACACACTCGGCTGGATCACACCATACGTCTGCACCAACGGCGTAACAGCCTCTGCTCGTGCATCAACCTGTACAAACCCCATTGCCCCACACATCAGCGACAGTGTGACCGAACATGATTTCATAAAAGATGGTTTGGAATAGTCGGATAGCATAATCAATCCTTATTTCATCTGTTGCTGCCTGCGTTTCTTTAGCATCTCAAGCAGTGAATTTGATTTCTTTGGTGTTGTCTCTTCTGATTCCTTTGCAACCTCTTTAGGTTTCTCTTCCCCACCGTCAGATACCTGCATCGACAGCACATTTTCAAACATCAACGCCTCCCCAATCTTCACCCGCGCAACTTCATCCCCATTTACAAATACCGCCTCAGACAGCGTCGCTTCTCTCAGCTCACAATCCACAAACTTCTCACCAACATGCAACCGGATAAACCGTCCCGCCTTCGTGTCATACATAAACACATACGGCCGCTCACTCTCAAGCGCAATCCCCTTCAAATACAAATACGGCTTCAAGCTGATCTGCTTCTTCACAACCACTTCCGTCCCGGTCAATGATCGCTCACCGCCACGTTTCGGCCGAACTTTCAAAAAAATGTTGTAATCAACAATCGATTCATACTTTGTAATCGGCACCGGCTCCCGCTTCACATCCACCCCATTTGACGTCTTTACAACACTCAACGCTTGCCCAGACGTCGCCACCATCATAAAAATACACAATGCCAGAACACTTACTCTCATAGTGCATTCTCCCCCTTCTTCTGCTGCGTCTTCTCATACAAGAACGAAACCTTCGCTTGCACATTCAAGGCATCTTCATCTGCCGACCGCGAGGACAACTGCAAACTATCAACTCGAAACGGCAATTCCGCCGTTTCAATCTCATACAAAAACCGTGTTACCGATTGCACATCACCCTGTGCCGACAGATTCACAATTAACTCCGTAAACGCCCCGCGCGGTTTCGCGTGCTCCGGCTTCACCGACAACAACGTAATCTTCGAATCCTGCGCACCATCCCGTATCTCATTGATCGCCAAACTCTCCGCCGAAGATTGCGACTGCAACAGATTCATCGCACGCATCCGTTTGTACCGCGTCTGATAAGTCTTCGACTTCTTCAGCGTGTTCTGCACCTGCCCCAACTCAACCGTCAAATCATGCTTACGCTGCTCCAACCCCGCAACATAATTCTCATACGGTGATAGCACAAACTGATTGCCCACAAACAGAACAATCACTACTAACGTCAAATACAAGATGCGCTTTTCACGTTTCGTCATGGCCGCACCAACTCCTTGCAATGAAAACGAATGTTGTACGTGATCCGACCCTGCCGCTTCGTATTATTCTGAATATCCAAAATCTGCACGTCATCAAAACGGCTATCACGATTCATCTTCTCAACCAAACCCAACACATACTGATCACTCAACGCCTCACCAACAATCGTCGCCGACCGCCCAGCATCCAAATCAAACCTGCCCAACCAGATATCCGGAATATCCTTGTACGCAAGCGTCAACGCCAACAGACATTCCAACGCCTCCGGCTCCCTCCCATACCATCGCTCCGCCTCATCAACCAAGCGAATCATCGATTCCGCCCGCTCTCGCTGCGCATCAAGCGATTCAATTCGTCCCCGCAACGCATTCATATCCGATTGAATCGAAACAACCCGCATCACACCAAGCACCACAAAAACCAGCACACAAACCGCAGCAAGCGAGCCAAGCAAAACCCGCCATCGATTCACATGTACCGGCAACCGGTCCAATCGCGGCGAAACAAAGTTATAAACCGCATCACCCTGCACCGCCCGCTTCACACCCTCACAATCAATCACATCACCAACACCATATCGCCTCACCTCACCACCAACACCACCAAGCACATCTATTAGCCGCTCATCCTCACCCGCATCAACATCTTCCTCAGTCACAAGCTTCACATCAAGCCTATCATCCGACGCATGCAGCAAACGATACTGCTGCACATACGCCGCCACCCGTTCCACAACACCACCCGCCTCAACCATCATCGACTCAACCCGCACCTCACCCGCCGACTCCCGCAATATCACCTCAACATAATCTCGTCCCGCCAACACCGTCATCTCCATACCGCCTTCTTCATTTTTGCCCCTAAATTCATGCACAAAATGCAATGTCGGCGTCACCAGCCGCACTTGATTCCGCGCCGCCTCAAGCACACCACAAATCACATCCATGTACCCGCGCTGCATCGCCGCATAATGCACCGCCGCCTCACGCTCACACACATCAACCTGGCAATCCTTCACAAACGCCTCGCCTGTCCCCTCTAAAACCTGCTGGCTCTGCAACTTGATCGCCGCATGCAACTGGTCTCCCGACGTAATCGGGATCGATTGATAATCGTACAAACACCAACTCGCCGGCACGAAGCATGCCACACGTTCACCACACAACCCACGCGCCTCAATGACTTCCGCCAACCCCTCTCGCAATAATGCCTCACTCCACCATTCACCCTCTGACAACTGATACGCTTGCGACACACCACCATCCATCCCACGCGCATATAAACCACTTGGATGGAAATGCAACAGAACGATTTTTGATTGCTTTAATCTCATTGATATTTCACATTACGATGAAGACTTTCAATCTCTTCAGCATTTCGTAAACCAGTGACATACATTGAATCCAACGGCCAGCCCAAGTGCGACATGTCATACTGCCGAATCACCCGCGCCGATCCTTCTGAACCATCAATCACAACACAACAGCGCGAGTACCCATACCCATCCTTATTCAAAACGACCACATCCGCCAAATATTGCATACTCCGCCCATGAATCATCCCACCAATCGCCACCGCCTTCTCCACAGAAATTGCATCTAACAACCACGTCACATCACCACCACTCACATCCATACCCTCACGCGCTGACACAATCGCCGACGTATCCGATTCCTCCAAACCCGGCAGCAACTTAATCACTTCATATTCAGCAGTATTGATATTCACGCCCCCCTCAATCATCTCCTCACCCGACGTCGTCACATAATCCGCCACCGCCGCAAACTCCTCACGCGTCATCTCAACCTTCATGTAAAAATCAAACACATTCTCATACGGCCCCCTAGTTCTCGAATAGTTATAAACCGTTAGCGCTCGTGACAAAGATGAAAACTTCTCTTCAAACAACCGCCGCAAATCTTCATTCTGCCCGCCACCCTGATTCACATTCACCCGCTCCACGCCATCCACCGACTCATTCGCATACCGCGAATCAACTGTCACATAAGCCCACAAACCCATATCCAACACACCATCACTATTATCCTCCGGCCACATCGCATCCCCATCATTTTCATTCGCATCCAAAATCCCATTCTGATTCACATCCTCCCCAAACAAAATTTCCTTCGTCATCCCCTTCACTAAAAGCAACTCTTCTACCGACTCAAACAAATCATTTTTGCAGTAATACCCATCATCTAACTGTTGATAATAATTTGATTCCGCTCCCTGTTCAGAAGCTTCATCATCGCCATCTCGCCAATCAATAATCGCATCCGCAATCGTCTCAGTCATATTCGGCAGCGCAAGCAGTAACTCCCTAGATGCCGTATTTACATTCACCCGTCCACCCAAATCCTGCAGCACATATGCAATCTGTCCCGGCTCATCCAATCGAGGCGAAATAAACCACACATACGACCGCCCCACATCCATCACCTCATCAAGCGATTCTTCATCCACCACACCATCAACCACCGCACGCGCCAAACCAACACCTCCCTGCCCAGCCATGTCAGCCCGCACGAACCCCGCTTCGTTCCGCGACACATACGAAAACGCCCGCACGCCATCCGCCGTCAACAGAACAATCCCCGCCAGCACGAGCACAATCCACACCATCACAATCAACACCGCTCCACGTTCTCTTACCCCTATAAAACATGCACTTTTCATCATCCACCTCCCCCAAGCTGATTCATGAATGACGCACGACCCTCTTCCTCATACGTCTGCAAAATCACAACCCCCGTCACCATCAAGTCAGACCGCACATCAGCGTCCTCCCAATCACCACGCCGAATCAACCCACCACGCGATGCATCCGACACCTTCACATACGCCTGTGGATAAACTCCCAAACTCACCTCAACCGCCACTGGCAAAACCTGCCCATTACCCGATGTATCCCAAGTCTCTAACCATTCATAACCATCGTAATAACGAAAACCCAAATGACGCACACCCTCACACACAACCTCAACCACCGGCTCTTCTTCCTCCATCGCTAACAAGTTCGAACTCACCTGTCGCACCAACTGATACGCACCCCCATCATCCGGATCATCAACAAGCAAATACTCAATCTGCTCAATGTCAGCCTTCCCCGAACGTGAAGTCCCCACTGTGGTCGCCGTGCGATGAAACAAAACATAATCCGAATCCGCACCATCAAATTGACCAAAATCCTCACCAACAAAATCACCACGCAACACCCCCGTCGGCGTCACAACCCCCTTCAAATCTTTCTCAATCACGCCCAGCGCACGATGCAACACCTGTGTGTTCTGCGATACTTCACGCATCTTTCGATCAGCTTTATGCGCCGCAGAAAAACTCGTATACGTTGATGCCACCAACACCCCCACAATCGCCATCGAAAGCAGCATCTCCATAAACGTAAACGCATAATCCCCTTTATTCAAAGTATATTTCATTATTCACCCCCTCCCGAATACACCAGCGTATCCAGCGCATACTGCTGCACATCATCACGATCCGGATACGTCACCACCACCTCAAGCCGCCACACCGCCGTATCAATCCACTCCGAGTAATCTGCCTCCCATGTATAATCCACATAACCCAAATCTTCAAAATCGCCCGCCAACCCCGTCGTCCCCGCAACCGTCTCCAACTGCAACAGATTCATCTGATACTTCGCCAAACGCGCCGCAACCGCCTGCTTCTGCGCATCACCCGTCCGCCGCATCGCAAACGATATCCCACCCATCGCAATCGGCAAAACCAAACTCACAAGCAACAACGCCGCCAATACCTCAATCAGCGTAAACCCACGCGCCATCCCGCCATGTTGTCCAGCTCTGTCATTCATCTCGACTATCGAGACCTCGCTTCAACATACATTTCAAACGGCCGATCATAAGACTCACTCTTCACCAAATAATCCGTCCCACTATCATCCGACAACCGCAAACACACAGGCGTACTCGCCCCGCCCGGCTCAAACACAATCACATCAACCTCTTCCCCAACTTCCTCTTCCTCAACAGCTATCTCAATCCCATCCTTCAATCGCACCCGCTTCGCCCACCCCGCCTTCACCTCCGTCTTCTCATTTTCTCCCGGCAAATATAGTGTCAACTCCCCCTCCCTCTCATCGATCGCCACCCAATAAACCTTTCCCTCACGCATTGCAAGCACACGCGCTTTATGCATCATCCCCAACACCATCCGCGCATCCTGCTGCATCTCACTCGACCTGAAGAACCCCCGCAACGAAGGCGCAGCCATCGCAAACATGCTCGCCATCAGCAGCATGACCACAATCAACTCCAACAACGTAAACGCCTTCATCCCGCGCATCGCATTACTCATCCTCATGCCAATTCACAACATCATCATCCGTCCCATCTTTCCCATCTGGACCCGTCGAATACAAGTCATACCCATTCTCATTCTCTCTCCCCGGATAAACATAAACATACTCATTCCCCCACGGATCCTTCGGCACGCCACGCTTGATATAGGGCCCCTGCCAGTTCTGAACATCACTCGGCTCCTCAACAAGCACCTCTAACCCCTCCGACGACGTCGGCAACTCGCCCGTATCGATCTCATAACTATCAAGCGCTAACTCAATATTCGAGATATCCGTCTGCGATGCCGTCACGCGCGCCTGCTTCGAACGATTCGTAAACTTCGGCGCAACAATCGCCGTCAATGCCGCCAAGATCACCAACACCAACAACAATTCAATCAACGAAAAACCACGATTCTTATCTTGTTTTATAATCATTTTCTTCATCGTCTTACTCCGATGCTTCATCATTGAATCAAATCCTGCAACTCAAAGACCGGCAACAACATGCCAATCACGATCGTCCCAACCAACGCCGCCAACACAAACAACATTGCCGGCTCAAACAACGAAACCAACGTCCTTAGCTTGATATCTAAATCTTTCTCATGCGATTCCGCAATCCGCAAGAGCGCCTGATCCAACTGCCCCGACTCCTCCGACACCGCAATCATCTCAATCACCGACTTCGGAAACAAAACAGGCGACTGACCAAAACTACTCGACAACGATGCCCCCTGCTTAACATCATCCACCGCTCGATCAACCGTATCCGTTAGCACCTGATTCCCAATCGAAGACTTCGCCACATTCAGCGCCGTCACCAACGGCACCCCCGTCTTCAACAGCGTCCCCAACAACGAGGTAAAACGAATCAAAGCAAACCGCGCCACCACCGTCCCAAACCCCGGCAGCTTCAACACCAACCGCTCAAACGTCCGCCGCCCCTGCTCCGTCGAACCAAATCGCTTAAGCAAAGTCAACACCACCGCCAATACGATCAACACATAAGCACCATACTGCAACAACCCATCACTCAGCCCAACAATCACCTTCGTTAGCAGAGGCAAATCACTTCCAAAATCAGCAAAAATCAGCGAAAATTTAGGGATAAAATACGTCAGCAAAAAGATCATCACACCCGCCGCAACAAACGACAACACCACCGGATAAATCAGCGCACTCTGGATCCGCGAAACCAAATCACGCTCCCGCGATCGCATATCCGCAATCTGCCCCAGCACAACATCCAAAAACCCGCCCGTCTCACCCGCCTGCACCATCGCAATATAAATCATCGGAAACGACTTCGGATACCGCGCAAGCGACTCCGCCAACGATGATCCATCCGTCACATGATCCACAATCTGCTCAAGCTGTTTCTTCGCCACCGGATGTGATGTCTCCCGACAAATAATCCGCAGCGCCTTTGACAACGGCACACCCGCCTGCAACAAATCAGACAAACTCCGCGTGAACGACTCCACAACCTTCTTCGAAATCTTCTTCCGACCAAACCCGCCACGCTTCCCACCGCGACCACCCACCGCCTGCTCCTGCACCGATGTCGCCCACAATCCCTGCTTCGACAACTGCGATACAGCCTCTGCCTCGCTACCCGCCTCAAGCACACCCTTCACCTGCCCCCCATCATTTGATGTCGCATGATATTGATACGCCGCCATCTTCATCGCCCCCCATCACTCGCCAAAGGCGAAACAAGCTGCGTCAAATCTCGCTCATCCTTCGTCACACGCAACACCTCTTCAATCGTTGTCCGACCCGCAACCACATGCCTGAATCCATCCTCTCGCAATGACCGTAACCCAACCTCCTCCGCAACACGCCTCAACTCTGACGCCGATGCATTCTCCAAGATCATGCGCCGCACCGATTCATTGATCGCCATCATCTCACAAATTACCGTCCGCCCTCTAAAACCAGTACCTTTACAATGCCGACACCCCTCTCCCCGATACAAACGACTCGGCAAGTCAAAGTCTAATCGCTCCGCCAAAGCATCACGATCCTTCACCTCATACTCCCGCTTACAGTTCGGACAATTCACCCGCACCAAGCGCTGCGCCAACACCGCTTCCAAACTCGACGCCACCAAATACGGCTCCACACCCATATCAACCAGTCGCGTCAGCGCACTCGGCGCATCATTCGTATGTAACGTCGAAAACACCATATGCCCCGTCAACGATGCCTGCACCGCAATCTGCGCCGTCTCACCATCACGTATTTCACCAATCAAAATCACATCCGGGTCATGTCGCAAGATCGCCCTTAACCCCTTCGCAAACGTCAGCCCCGCCCGCGTCGCAACCTGTATCTGATTCACCCCATGCAATTGATACTCGATCGGATCTTCAATGGTTACAATCTTCCGATCCTCGTTATTGATACGCGACAATGCCGCATACAACGTCGTCGTCTTCCCGCTCCCCGTCGGCCCCGTCACCAGCATAATCCCATGTGGCAACGACAACACCTCATCCACCCGATGCATATCATCTTCCGCAATTCCCAACTGCCCCAATCCCATCAACGTCGTATTACGATCCAAAATACGCAACACAACCGCCTCGCCATACAACATCGGAATCACCGAAACACGAACATCGATCTCCTTCCCATGGATCTTCAACCGAATCCGCCCATCTTGCGGCAACCTCTTCTCCGCAATATCCAAATGACTCAAAATCTTCAACCGTGAAACAATCGCAGGCTGGAAACGCTTCACCTCCGCAGGAATCTGCGCCGCTTGCAACACACCATCAATCCGATAGCGTACCACCAACTCTTTCTCGAACGGCTCAAAGTGAACATCCGTCGCCCGCGCGCCAATTGCTTCCGCCAATATCTGATTCACAAACTTGATGATCGACGCATCACCTGCACCATCCGACAGATCAATTTCACCCTCATCCTCATCCTGAATCACTGTAATCGCTTCATCCTGATCCGCGTCCGTCACCAGCGCCTGCACAGTATCCGCACCAACACCCAGCGTCCCCTTCAACTGCAAATCAATCTGTTCCCGCCCAACAAGCACCGGCACACACCGCATCCCAGTCACCAATTGCAACTCATCCAATCCCCGCCGATCCGACACACGGCTTGTCGCCACCTCCACACACCCATCCACCACACGCAACGGAAATATCCCATGCCGCATCAGCACCTTCGCCGGACACTTCCCCACCAATTCCAAATCCGCATCGAACCCCGTCAATTCCTTAAACGCATACCCCAACTTCGCTGCAAACATCGCCAGCACACCACTATCATCTTCAACCTCACCTAACACCGCCTCATCCAAAGGCTTTCCCTCACCAACACGCGCCACAATCTCCTGCACGGCCCTCGCATCAACCAGCCCCCCATCAACAAGCTTATTCAGTATCTCATTCATAACGACGCTTCTTCACTTGCTAAATGTGCAGACAAGGTATCGGACTTATAAACCCGATACCCTGCCTTTCTTCCATTCCGTTATTCACCCCACAGACCGCTTTCCCTTCATCATTTCAACATCCCAAACATCACCATCTGCGCCTCTTGTTTAACCGTCAGCACTTCCTTCAACTCGCGCTGCGCCACCGCCAACTCCGATTCAATCAGCGCTCGCGTCTCTCGATAATGCTCAAGTACTGCCTGTATTTCAGCCGGCGAAGCATCTTCCTTCTCCACAACTTCACGCAACGCATCCGCCGCCTCACGCATCACATCACCATCAGGACGTTCTTCTTGAGAACGATCACCCTGTGGCCGCCCCTCCGACCCACCTCTTCCTCGCATACTCCGCCTTCTCGGATTCAATTGCTGATTCAACTCACCAACCTTCTCAACAAACGGCAATACCAACTCCCATTCCTCCTCTTCAAACCCCAATACATCACGCATCCGTTCCATCATCCGTGCTCGCATATCCTCCGGCGACATACGGCCACGCCCCTCTCGAAATCGTTGAACCCGTTCCTGCATTCCTTCCGCCGGAGTTGTCTGTGAATTCTGCGATATCGCAGAATCCGCCAACACACACAACGCAACCAATGCCACCAAAATAAACAACAATCCGCTTCGTTTGCCAGCTCTGCTCATCTCTATTTCCCTTATGCATGATTAATCATTCAGAATTGTCCCCGCCTACTACTTTTCAAACGCACCATCCACCGACTTATTGCCCCATTTCTCAACCTTTTCTTCTCATCAATCATCCCTCACACCCCCTATCCGCAAACTTGTCTTCCCGAGAACTTGCACGTCAGCTAAGCAGCCGTAAGATCGCCGTGATACTCCATATGAACACGAACGATTTATGGCTTGCCAATACCACACTACCTACCCACAACAGCATGCACCCGGCTCAACAAAATGCCACTGGGTGCACGAAGTGCGATGCTCTGCCGTTTTGCAAACATGGCTCTGGACAGGGCCAGCCAAGCACCTCATACGCAACTCGATCGAACCTCGCCTCTATAAACTGTTATGCAGGAGCCCACCTGCTGGGTTTCGTCGGTTTTGACGGTGACCAATAGAACAGAAAGGCCCTTCAAGAAAAATTACAGCAAAAATCACCACAAAAACCCTGCCCTAGTAAACAGGCGTGACACCGCAATGGGTGAATCTGCAAATTGATTCGCACAGTGAGACGGGAACCGGCAGCTTGAACCTTGATGTCGGAGTGATCAACGGTACCAAAACGAATGCGCCGGTTGTTCTCATAGAAGTTCACGCCGCCGCCGAAGAGGCCGGAGGCGTAGAAGCCTTGCTCGTTGAACCACGTCATGTACATGCCGGTGTTGATGCTGTTGAACGAGTTGGTGCCTTGGCCGTTGTCAACGGTCACGCCGGTGTTGGAATAACCCACGAATGCGCCTGCTGCGAGTGTGTCGAGCACGCGGTAATCAAAGCCGAAGGTGACGCCGCCGGTGTTGAAGTTGTAACCCGCCTGGCTGGAGGTTGAATCGTAGTCGCCGAAGGTGCCGAAGCCGTTCACCCAGGCGCCCCAGATGTCTTTCTCTGCGCCTGTAAATCGAGCGGTTTCCTGCTGCTGCTCGAGTGTTTCCTGCGCCTGCATCGCAAGCATCATGGCGAACTCCGGATCTGCGGAGTCATTGATGCTGGCGTTGTCGGGTGTGTTAATGTTGAGGTTGTTGGACCAGAGCTTGGGCAGACCGTTACTGATCTGACCCCACGAACGATGCCAATAGTTATATTAGATTAACAGAGCAATCCAGGGGTTGTTGAGTCGGCCGAAGCGCAGCGAAGGACGGCTCAACAACACAAAGCACTTCAGGTGCCGGTGGGCGTGCGGAGTACGGCCGCATCGTATTGCAATGCACACGCCAACGCTCGATCAAAACCTTCGCCTCATGCAGCGGATCAAACACCTCACGCTCCAACAACTCATCTGCCAGCTTGCCATTAAAACTCTCGACGTAGCCATTCTCCCATGGGCTACCTGGTGTGGTGTACAGCATTTTCACATTAACCTTCTTTAGCCATCTGTACAATGCTTTTGCCGTGAACTCGCTGCCGTTGTCCGAGCGGATATGCTCCGGGACCCCACGTTGTTGCCATCAGCCACGCCAGACGCTCCAGCACATCATCGTGATTGAGTCTCCTTGCCACATCAATCGACAGGCACTCACGTGTATATTCACCAATGAGACATAACATGCGAAAGCTCCTCCCATCACACGTACGTGCCTGCACAAAATCGTACGACCACACATGATCTTTATGCTCCGGCCTCAGTCTCACTCATGAACTGTCACCCAGATAGAGCCTGCCACGTTTAGGCTGTTTTTGTGGTATTTGCAACCCCTCTCGCCGCCAGATTCGCTCAATGCGTTTGTGGTCTTCAAAACGTAATAACACCGTGATACGGCGGAAGCCGTAACGACCAAACATTGATGCCAGCTCAATGATGCGTTTGGTCAGAGATTCTTCATCATCACGCTCAACCGTCATATAATGCTGCGTCGCCCGCGGCTGATAAGTAACTTGCATGCCCGCCTGGGAAACCGGGTAATGTTCGCACAACACACTGACCGCCTTGTATTTCTTACGCGGACTCAAAAACTTTCCCTCCACCACCTCCAGAAGCATCTGCTTATCCAGACTCAAATCTGCTACGAGTTTTTTGAGTCGAGCGTTCTCTTTTTCAAGTTCCTTGAGCCGCTTAGCCTGCTCGATCTTCATGCCGCCATATTCTTTCCGCCAGCTGTAGTAGGTCTATTTGGTGACACCTGGTTGTTTACCCTTGGCTGAGATGAACTTCAGCTTCCCGCAGTTTTGTAATGATTTGTTCGGAGGTATATCTCGTACGTGCCATGCGTTTCCTGCCTTTCGAAGACGATCCATTTTAAGTAAAAAACTAAAACAAAAAATGGTTCAGGTTTTCGGGGGCAGATCACACGGCAATGTGACTTATAAAAAAAAAAATTGGAATTGCGCAATAAACTCCATCATGTATACATCGCCGTGACTCTCAAGTGATTGATCTATGAAATTAAATGCAATCGTCATATCATGACAGTAAATGACTACAAGAGATTCTGGGTAACACACTTTCAGTAGAATACAAAGACTCTCATCCAAGTTGGGCACATTCAGGCTGATTGAACCATTTGCACGATATCGCTTACTTCACTCCAGAATCTCTCATAATAAAATTGCTATCCGCAGGGTTATATATACGTGCACGGTTGTAAATTAAATTGATCTCTTCATCATGGAAGAGGCCTTGGTGGCCGAAATCATTTAGCCGTATATTATGATTAATCGTTCCATCACCCTGCGTGGGTTGCGATCGGAAAATTGGTGTCATTAGCTTGGGGTCGTTTTCTTGCATACCTTCTATGTACAAAGGACCGGACAATGTAAAATCTTCATTGGCATAACCCGGCGAACCTGAGAATGTATATATGGTCCGCTCGCCATAAGGTGTATATTCATAGCGTTCCATCATCACGCCGTGCTCATTTGTAATGCCAAGAATATTGTAATTAGCATCATGCATCATGTAGGCGTCAATATAGTCGCCATCAAATTCACCTGAAATCGTCGCAGCCCTGCTTTGAATAAGTTCGTCTATATATTGTAAGCCCCAAACATTCTGCTTCAAAGTTTCGTTGCTACCATCACGTACTTCAATCAGTTTCTGGCCATCATAGTAGTAGTGATACTCGGCATTAAGGTCGCCAGAATTTTCAACCTTCTTCACAATACGGCGGCCAAGTGCATCGTATTGCATCGTGATGATGTTTGATCCACTCTGCAACACGCCATTGGTGTCGCGGTACGCTTTCTTCACAGAGATCATACGGTTCCATGCATCGTAAGTGTAGGTATATACGCCATCGAAAGTCATATTACCAGCCGCGTCGTACGCCATGGTGTTGTCAGCATAGCCGTCATTATCGACTTCAAAATCATCAAAATGCTCAACGGTTTCAAACGAGCCATTGCCATCAGCGTCAGTACGGAGCATAAAGTCATCGACATAAGACGTCGCATGACGAGACAGCCAGCCAACTTGGCCACCACCGTTGTTTGCGATTGTTATCTGGAAGCAGACTGCAGCGTTATCCAGCGCAGTATCGATCGTGGAATCGTAGTGCGCGGTAGGTAGTGATTTAACAGCTTTCACTTGGATCACACCGTTAACTCTGGAAACACGCAACCACAGCTTGTCGGCATCTGCCAAGTCAGGATAGTTGGCACTGGTATAGGTGCCCTGGCTATGTACCCATTGTCGAGCACCACCATTCGCGAGAATGAACGCTTGAAATGTTCCAGAGTCTGCTTTACGAGATGCTAATTCGTGTTCAATCGTAAGCGAATTGAAATTATGCATATCCTTGGCATCGAAAATAAGCTGTACCGCATGATTCCAACTCGTTTGGTTTTGCTTTCTTTCCAGACTGAATGTTGTTTCAAAATCTTCAACATAGATCCCCTTTGCTAACAATGGATAGGTTTGCCAACCATAAGACCAAGAGACGCCAACTCTATAGTTGCCGTTAGTATCAGGTAGAGCAAGAGGAATCAAACCATAATTTGCCCAACGCCCCAAGAAATCTTCGCTATAAGACGGGTTCTGATGAAGCAATGTTTTAAACTTGATGCCCGCGTGTGTAGTATAAAGACCAATACGCCCAGAAGGGTAGCCACCCAGTAAATTTATATAACCCTTGAGTGAATTTGATCTGCCTCGCGTATATGTAAAGTGGTCTGAGCCAAAATTAATCGTCATATTCGACGTTCTGATTAATTGCTGAACGCCATTAACTACGTGATAAACTCGGGTGTATGATTGAACGGTGTGATACTCACAAACACTCAACCAGTAATCGTCGTTTGATTTATAGCCAAAAACGATACCCGCTTGTGCACCGTCAGGTGTACCTACAGGAAAGTTTACATAGGTGCCGTCATTACTGGGACCAACGTCAGGCATATCTACAAGGATAATCGCATCTGATCCAGAAACATTCGTGACTTCTAAATAATTCGAGTTGTTCTGGTCAAAGGTAAATTGATCGTTTGGATCCAGCTGTTCCCACAAATTAGAATGACTTGGATCACTCACACGCGCATGATATCTGTTGTTCGTCCCCGCTTTAACTTTATGGCTTTCATATTCATTCGCGTTGTTTACAGTATTTTTATAAACCACATCTCCCTTGTTGTTATAGGCATCCAGCCTCTTCACTTCCAAATGGTTACCGAGCTGGTCGAGTTTCCAATCTGAGTAGTCGGTATAGGCAATATCAGAGATACTTGGATTGGCTGTCGTGCCATTGAAGGTGCCGGCTTCATAAGATTTCAGGCGATGAAGATTGTCGTACTGGTAGTGTTGCGAAGCGCGTGGGTATTCAACACGCTCAGCATGTGTTCGGTTTGACGCGAGGTCGTAGCCATGGCGGATGTCAAAGGCGTTGTTTGTTATTTGATTGCCGTTATTAGGATCGTATCGAGCCCATCGCTGCCGGCGAATACGGCCGAACGAATCAAAGCCTTGTAGATTTTCTGTTACACTTGTTGTTTCTGGATCATCGCCGGTGTAATCAAGCTTGATATTAGGGGTTGGTAAATTCTTGGCGACCATCATACCATCACCAAGGTAGTTATAAGCTGCAATGACATTGCTGTCGTTGGTGCCGCGTGTTGAAGCAGATGCAATTGCAGTTATGCGGCCAATGTCATGATTGATGCCATCGATGTCACCTTCTTCGCTATAAAGGTAGTTGATCTCACGGCCATTGGGGTAGATGATTTTTTTGAGGCGTGCACCATTGACATACTCCTGACCGACCAATGTGTCGTCATACTCGTAGGTGATTGCTGGGGAGGTACTAGTGTTAATCGGTCCTCCATGCGCCTGATAAACCTTATTGATACGGCCAAAACCATCGTAATCATATTTCAGTACGCCAATAATAGAAAATTGAGTGTCATACTGAGTGATTGTATCCAACTGTGCATATGGACCGGGGGATTTATATGCGTATAACAATAACCCAATCCCACCTATATTTTCTGGATTTTGGTCTAAATATATACTTTCAACTGTCCTTTTATTTGGCGAATAAGTTGTTTCTAATTTCGTTCCTTGTTGATCTTTCCTATACCTTATTTTCCCATACACGTTATACTCAAGTTCAACGCGATCATATTCACCGTCACTTCCATCATCCAAAGCACCAGAGATCAGAGCATCATCTGAATCGGGGTAAATGATTGAGCAAAGCGCATCATTATTAAACACATAAAGGTGATCCTGTGGTGAAGCTAATTCTCCTGAATAAACATAGGTTGTCGTCTGATCAGTTGTTCCATCCGGCATGTCTGCAGTAATGGTTTTGATCTGATTACCAGAGGTGTAGGTGTAAGCCGTTGTACGATCGTCATCGCCAGACGTGCTATCACCCGGAACACTGTCCTGATAGTTTTCAATCTGCTTCAGCATCCGCCCTAGCGCGTCGTACTCGTGTTTTGTTTGAATGCCACTCGGATCCGTTATTGTTTCTGTAATACCAGCTGCATTATACGTGTAGGCAGTCACATGAGCGGTACTGGAACTCACTGGCGGGGAAGCAGGCCGATTTACCCCATACACAGTACTGCTTTGCACAACTCCAATAGCCAGTAAACTAATTGCAAGAACGTTTATACGAGTAGACCCCATCATGTGATCCTTAAAATATCTTGTTGATCAATCATCAATAGCTAAAGTAAAGCTCAAAACCATTGGAAAAATGAGTTAACGGCGTGGTTGCTTACTGTGGCACATTCGTTCCGTAATCTACCACATGAGTCGGACGATTCGCATCGTCGTACCAAGTGGCGTTATAAGTCACACGTGCCGAAGTTGGATTATCTGACAAAAGCCCGGCTTGTGAATCTGACACGGTTTCCAGACGGCTATAAGTTGTTGTCATGATGATGTTGTCATTGTCATCATACTCATAAACCATTTCAGATAGCACAATATCATCATTAAAGTTAGTTGGATCTGAGCCGACCTCATCGCTGATCTGAACCGTTCGAAGTAGACGGCCGTGCAAGTCAAATTGCTGCTTTGTGATTGGACCTCCTGGTTCATCAGCTTTTATCTGACGCCCCCCATCCTCAACATCTTCATACGCATACTTGCTCGCGATATAATTTCCCGCAACACCGCTTATAACTTCGTGCTGCTTAACTTCAATCAATCGCCCGTAGCCCGTAGAACTATCATCATAAACATTCGTTTGCTTGGAGATCAATGTGCTGCCATCATCAGAATAACTTTCAACACGTTTTGTTCTACCACGTAAATCAGCTACCTGTTTCTGCCACAAATCTTGAGCCGGTTTTTGCCAAATAACTCGCTCATCATTAACACTATCCCAAAACTGCTCATTGATCACGGCATGGGCACTACTACTATTAATATTGGTAGTCGTTCCAAGCGTGATGGTTTTAGTCGGATAGGCACGCCGATTGCCTGTTCCATCATAATTAGTGTCATAGTACACCTTGGAAACCACTAACATGTTGTTACTGCCGGATCCCACCGGATCATTCGATGTCGCACCCGTTGCATCCGTACCAACCCAAGTTTCAATCAGGTTGCCAGTTTCGTCATCAAACTTTGAGATGGTAATGTTGCCCGATTGATCAATTTGCTTCCAAGCACGACCCCAGTGATCATAATCCAACGTGCCCACATAGTAATTTGTGTTCAAACTGCCGAGATCATCAATCCCAGTAAGTCCTGTGAGATTGTGATAAAACTTCGTTTCAATAGCACGATCGGCCCAATCCAAACTCACCACACTACGACTAAGCTCGGTAAGTAGCTCATCACCCACTGGTGGCGATGCTTCGCTCCATGAGCTTGATGAACTTCCTGTCCATTGACGAACAACATTACCACGCGAATCTTTCCAAGTAACCTGAACAGGACCGCTTGTTGAATCATGCGGATATACGCGGTTCTCACGATACATACGATCATGTGTTGCTGAGTTAAAGGTAGTGCCATCCGGGCCAATCCTGCGGTATGTGTAAAAACTACAGATACCTCGGCCATCTTTAGTTTTAGCTATTTGATTACTAAGATTAAAAAACGTTTCTTCAAGAACAACCGTATCAGAATCGTCAGACGAAACGCGTTCTGTCTTGATTACACGCCCGAGCTCATCGTAGGTATATTTCGTTTGTACACCTGTACCTGCTTCGACATGCTCATATCTATAAAAATCATCATACGTATAGCTTGTTGTAATACCATCCGCACCTGTTTGTGATTCTATTCCGCAACATCCATACGAACTTGACGTACTATAAGTTGGCGTACCGCTACCCTCTGAAGCCCATTCATTCGTTGCTTCTGATCCGTAATAATAGTTATTTGACGTTGGCCGATTAAAACGGTCTTGAGAATAATCCGTTGTCACCAAATTCACATCGAACCAGCTACCGCCCTGATCTTGCTCTGAAGTTAATCTCCCGGTCACACGGCGGCTACTATCCTCACGCGTACTGACACGCCTGCGAGCTCCTGAATAACCAGACTCAACGACAGTTGTATTCCCGTCTGGGTAGCTATAATCGATGACCTCACCATCCCAACCAATCCGCTGCTTGAGCTTTCCACCAACGCCAACACCTGCAATATTTACGCTAGGCTTGTAACGGTAAATACGCGCCACGCGATCTGAAATACTGCTCGCTGAATCGACATCAGATACAAGCTGACGTAAATATGCTTCATCAGTGACACCATTTGCATTCGGATTACTTGTACATTCAATCTTCCATTTTTCTTTGTAGTCCAGCTGATTTTCGACCACTGTATCTACCTGACCATCACCATCAAAATCTTTATCCAACCTGGCATAAGGCCAATAGATTGTATACTTTGTTCGCTCAATTCCTCCCGCAGTTTCAATCTGCGTTTTTTTTATCCTCGCTGCACGATATGCATAAATTCCATCTGTCTGATTTAGCAATGTACCCCGGTGCAGATCATAATCGTATTCCGTAGTATGCTTAGCTGTCGCAAAACTCGCTGCGGATATAGGATCGATCGACGCTGGATCATCATAGTATTTAGTGCCATTTGAGTATAGAGCAGTCGCAACTACATTACGCGGTCCATATGTAAAATGTTCCCAATAACCGTTTTCATCAACAACCGCTTTAACCTCACCATACGTCCAGAAATCTGAAGCGTCATCGTACCTCGTCCACTGGCGACGCTTTACATCGCCCCCAGGAGTACCATCCGCATTCATTGCCGTCCCCCATTCCCACTCCATCGCCTTCCAATCGTGATCACCACCGGCTTGCCAACTTGCTGGCGCAAAATCTTGGAAACGAATTTCTTCAACACCCAAAACGCCCCCATTTAAATCGTAAGCAATATAACGCTTTACAGAATAAGTAATACTGCCGACAATCTCCTCCCAAGCTTCTTGTCGAATATGCGACCCGCCATCCTGTAAAACTAGTGTTGTTGGATCCACTCCATTCTTCATCTCCCAAATCTTCTTGGTGCCATCCTCACTATAGGTATATAAAATACTCGTTGTACTGACAGCATTGGCTCCGCCAGTTCCATCAGATTCATATTTTGTTTGTGTTACAAGAATTTGGTTCGTTGCAGGACTGGTCACCTGAGAAGTCATGTATTTAACATCTACATTCATCGGGATCGTCCAATCCGGGAAAGCAGGATCGACAACCACTTCTATTTCTTCTGTTTTTTCACCAGTAAGTACAAAGCCATCAATCGTCCCATCGCTATCTGGATCATAATCTGCTACCGCAAGACGACCATTCTGTGATGAATTTACGATGGTCCCCCCAGTCACACTCTTGTCCCAATTGCCATTGCCATATAACCGTAGTGACGATTTATTTGCAATATCCGCCGACCATTCTTCTGCATGTAGCTCCAAATGCCCCAAAGGATCACCTGCATTATTTTTTCCTAAGCCCCATGTAATGTGCAGCGAACCGAGACCCGTTTTGCCAAAGCTTGGCGAAGCATTCGTACAGCTAACGCACCCCGAACTCGCTCCGCCCGTACTACTAGATGCTTGCGAACCGCCTTTCCCACTATCCCCACCTTCGGCTTCGCCCTCACCTCCCTCATCTCCTTCCTCATCTACAGGCTTACCACCACCAGATATTGTCACTTCATACTTTACATATGAAGTCTTATTTCCTTGCGCATCTTCCCCTTCATGCTCATATGTCGCATCAGCACTAGTTTCTGGCACGCTACCGTCGACATCATCATATGTAACATCAGTCGTAACAGAACCACTACTCGTAAACATAACCCTCTTGAAATCTGTGCCGTCACTCGTTTCGGTGTCATAAACTTCTAGTTTTGGCATCTCGCCGCTATACCCTCCCGAGACAGTACCAAAACCACCGCCCCATGCATCGCCGAGATAATACACGTTTGCCGAAACTTCATGGTCATCGTCTATTATCGTTTCCAGGCCGTTCGATGTCTTATCTTCTCTTAATCTTGATAAGTTACCCTTTCCCTTCCACTTATTACACGCAACATACTTAAGTTGCTCACCTGTATAGTTATATGTTCGTCTTTGTTGTATTTCACCATTACTATCGTAGTTAATAGTTAAGCTTTCGAACGTGATTGACCCCGGAGATTCTTCATCAAACTCCAGATCTTTAACGATACATTTCGCACAATCTGAGCCATCACCGCTGCCTGGACCTTTGTCATCCGGCTCTTCGACTTCACCCAAAACGAGCGAATAAAAACCTAAAACGCCAAGCAAACACAACGTCAAGTAGCTTGCACCTTTGCCATAACAAAACCATACGCTCAAAATCTTTTCAAATTTCATAAGACTTGCACCCCAAAGAATCAATATATAAACATTCACCTACGTATATTTAAATCAACAAACGATCAAATATTACTTCTACAGCTAAAGAATAGTTAGATAAAACATAACTCTAAACATAGTTCTTATGTTCGGTCCATTTTTTGTAACACACACTAGTATGAGTCACCTATTATGCAATGATGCTAAAGGTTACGTGTCTTGCCCTGGAACCTCCGGATATTTATTTACTGCGACATCACCTTGTAAACCTACCTTAGGCTGCACAGGCTTTACGATAGTAGCTATACGTTAAATCGTCAATCCGTAATATGCAAAGTATCTATAAAAAATTACGACACATTGCAAATAATGTTGTGGCAATTGCACTCCGCCTCATATCGTCTGGCTCATTTAATCAGCTAATTGTGTTGAATAGTGCTGCTACCGAAACACAATAACTGCTCGCGATATTCATTGCACAAGTGTTGAAATGATATTTTACACAAACGCTTAAACTAGTATTTGGATATTACGCTCATTGATAATGATACCGAATTGCTTCCATCTCAGTATCAAAAGCATATCCGTTTATCTATGTGTTGAAAATTGATCCTTAAAAATCAAGGCCACAAACATGAATACTTCTTAGCTTGATAAGGTAATAAATATTGGCCCATAGACCCCACTCAGTAAAATGCTGTTAAATACACTCCTGGACGAAGACGCCGCAATATCCCGCCGCATATATAGTAAATTAACTGTAATCGTTGACGACTCCGTGATTATCAACGTGTCGTAGGCTCAACGAGTGCTGAGCCGGGTGATGTCACATTGAAAATACGTGATGCGGTATCAGTTTGGCCAAATAGATCGGTGGTTTTAACTTGAAGAAGGTATGTGCCGGATTTAAGATTGGTTGGTAGTTTGAAGGCGGCATGATGGGGCGTTTTTGATGCAATCGAAATTGCTTTATCATTCGGGAAGTGATTTGATTTATAGCGTTGAATACGATCTAAGTGATATGGATCGATGCGTGTAACTGGCTGAGTTGAAAGCCAATCGGTTTGATGACGGATACGCGCCATTGTAATGCTTTTTTCGGATCCAGCATAGATATTGATGTATGCTGTTTGATCAGCAAGTTTGTCAACGGGAATGCTATCCGCAAGATAAATGGACATTTGATCAGATTTCGGCCTACGAAGATTATGGAGGCGAAGAGAGTAAGCGTTATCTTTGATGGAGAGAATGTTATAGGCATTAGGAGAGCCATCACGTTGCGAGGCAGTAGGAATACCAAACTCATCGCGAACCCCACCCCACCAAGCCCCACAAATAGTGGCGGCAATGAGATGATGATGCTCAGGAGAAGCTGCGCTTCCCCATCCGTTTGAAGAATTGTAGAATTCATGTTGTTGGTAATGTCTATGTGAGGACGCAGAGAAGGTGTACGGAAAATCTTTAATGAGATCGAAAAGTGCTCGGCGTTTTTCTTCTTTCAGATGGTAAAGAGGGATGTGCATGAGTACAACAACGAGTGTATCTTTAGATACGTTCTTCAGGTCATTTTTGATAAAAGTAAGTTGGTCGATTGAAAGATCACATCCATACTCTTTTTTGCCGTGATAGTTAACGTTATCGATAACAATATAATGTGTATTGGCATAATTAAATGCGTAGTTGGGCGGACCAAAATGCGTAAGCCAAGTTTCTATTGATCGTTTGTCGTCAGGAACGTCGAAGTTGATATCGTGGTTACCAAGGACGTTGTACCATGGGATTTCTAACTGTGCGATAGACGTTTTGTATTGGTCAAACGTAACAAGATTGTCGTGGACGACATCTCCGAGTGTAATACCAAAGGTTGCCGTGGTACCAATGAGCGGTTCGATGGCATCATGCCGCATCCATGTGATGGATTTGTAGTTCGGAACCTGGGTATCACCAAAAAGAAGAACGGTATAACTGAGAGATTCGTTTTGTTTGTTAAGTGGAAAGTCTAAAGTTTTTCCAATGAGGTTTGTTGGTTTGTGGCCGGGATATTTTAGATTAACAGGTGATCCAGTAGGCCGGTTGATGTAGAAAAACTTTGGAATGAAATATTCGTTCAGAGGAGATTGATAACCAGCCGGCTTAATGAGAAAAACAGCGTCGTGCTTAGATTCAAGTAGGAGCGTGTACTTGCCTTGCGCATTTGTTCGGACAATATCGACACCGTTAGAAACAAGTACATCAGGAAGAGGTTTGTCGTCGAGGTCCAGCTTCTGATTAGCATTCGAATCATGATAAACGGTACCTGAAACCATGATCGATTCTGCGGCAAGAGAACTATAAGCAAAAAAGGATATGAAAATAGCATAGAAGATCGATTTCATAATCTACCTCTTCATGTTAAGTAATAATATTCAAATAGATGAATCATGCAGCCACTTGGTGATACTGTAAATGATGCCGCATTACCCTTTAGCCAAACGAGTTCCATGAATTTGGAGCACTTGTGCACACCCAGCCAACAGGACCACTCGAATATGGATTCGAATTATAAACGCGGTCGCCCTTGACCCAACTTCCTGAAAAAGGCCATGAACTTGCTTTAAAAACACGATTCCCGTTACCATCAATAACGTAAATCGGAGCGCCCTCATACCCAGTAATACCGGATGCCGCAGTGTTATTCTGGCCATGAGCATTGATATCGTAATTGCTTGATGCCCCGATCGAATACGCGACTCCGCCCGAGTATACCCCTTGTACATCATTATCCTCAAGCTTTGGCGACACACACGATGGCGAAATCCTAATGCCATATCTTTGTGTTTCACCTCCGGGATCTCCGATTCGACATCCATGTATAATCGGCCTGATAGAATTGCCTAGAAAAATGCCTGATGATTGCGAATCGATCGTATTATTATTTGTATTGTTGTCATGTAAATAAACATTTGAAATGTACCAATTCGCTGGTGGATTTGTACTATGCGAACAATAGAAACCATTTCCTCCATTATGATCTACCTCACCACCCAAAAATCTCACCCCATTAGCTTTCTCATGTGATGCAATACCTTGCCCATCGAAATAAGACACTTTACATCCGTCAAAAACAGGAGCAGAACAATTCGCTAAAATTATACCATTGCCTGAACCAGATTTGCCAATAAACATACACGACTCCATGCGAACTGGCCAAGGCTGTGAATTTCCACTCAGAATTGGTTTTCCATTAATTTTTACTCCTTGATAAATCACAGATCTCATAACAATATTTTTGAATATAATACCTTGACCTGATCTTCCAGACTGAATCGTTGCTGCATACTGATCGCCCCTATCTCCTGCATATCCAACAAGACCTTTATAAACATTATTTGCATCTACGTTGCTGACTTCAATATTGTAACATCCAGACAGGAAAATAACGCCGGTATCAGCCCCACTATATGTAAAGTCACTCGCAACAACATTGGTTATTCTGATATTGTACGGATGCGTGGTACCATTTGTATGTACATCTGCACCGCCCCAGTGTATCGCAATACCTCGTCCCAAACTTGTTGCGGATCGCATGGTGACGCCATCGATCAAAATGTCATGTGAATCACCTGTGATGAGTATGCCATTGCCATTAGGACGATTGCTTTTGATTGTTATATCGCGGAGTGTAATACCACTATAACCAGTGCCTGGGCCATATTTACCAATGAGAATTGGACACTGAAAGTTGCCTGCTCCGACAGGGCTTGAACCTGCATTTTCAACCGTAAGGTTTGAGATTGTAACATGTGAACGTAAAACTAAATTTTCAGTGTACCCGCTAACGACAAATTTTAATGCAGATTCCATACCAAAAATAGTTGTATTTTTTGACACTGTTAAAGCCTGTGTCACTTTATATGTTTTGCCTTCCTCGAATACAAGCAACTTACCTTCAGCCGCGAGTAAGGCATTTTTAACAGGTGTGGTATCATCCGCAATACCATCCCCAACTGGTGAATAATCTGCAAGATAAATGATATACGGGCTACTACTTGAGGATGTAGCAGCCTTTGCAATCTGCGGTGTATTCACTAAAGCGCCCAGACCAGCTGCAGCCACCATGGCGCCAACGAAATGTCGACGAGAAGCTGCAGGAGCCGATGGCGAAGACTCAATATGATGCTGTGCATGATCAATCTTGCGATCCTGGATATTCTCATTAGATACATCTGAATTTGTCATTGTGTCATTCATTGTTATTTCTCCTGACTGTGAAGTACTTCCGATATGATATTTAATTGAATCAAAATATTTTATGAATCACAATTTTTACATGCTTAGTAAAAAATTAATTAACTAAAACTGGATCTGATATCTTTGAAGTATTTGATTTATTCTTAATGGACCATAGCGTCAAACCTTCGGTACTCTTCACATCGGGCCATAAAAGACTAAGTAGGAGAGGAAGAGTAATAGTGATCAACATCCCCGGTACACCAACCCACATAAAACTAATTCGTTCATCAGCTGGTGTTGCATAATAGAGTGTGTAGGGAAGGTACAAACTAACCATTCCGCCTAAAACCATCCCAATAAAAATGTGTTTGCCAGTCACACGTGGCGCTAAAACACCTATCAGGAATACAGCCAGAAGAACTAGCCACAAGCTCGACCAAATACCAGTAATCTCAAGAATGTTGCTTTGAATACCCTCATTAGCGAGAGTCATCAGAACTGCGAGGCCTACGCATACTAAACCAATCAGAATGCTAAGCAATCTACAAACAAGCATTTCATGATTGCTATTATTACCAACTACCCTCAAGCGAACCAGAAAATCACAGTGAATCACATTTGCAATACAGTTAACCGTAGAATCAATGGTACTCATTAAAGCTGCAAGAAGTGCAGCAGTAATTAATCCCGGGAAAGGTGCAGGCAAATGAGAACTAATGAAGAAACCTAGAACATGATCACTTTCTATATTACTAGGTAATGATGTTTTACCACTTGTATACAGAAAAGATAAGCCAATCCCGATCAACCAGAGCATACCAACGACTGGAACAGCGGTAAATGCATTTACGATCACTGCCCGTCTGGCATGTTTATATGACTTCGACGCAAGAAGTCTTTGCAACACAGACTGATCTGCACTAAGAGTTGCAAGAGGTGTTGTGATCGAAGCAATTAATAAAAGCCAAAGGCTGAACCTGTCAAAAAGATTCATTCGATAGAACTCCGGCTGAACCACACCCTCATAACCACGCCCATTCTCAGATGCATAGGTGTAAATGCCTTGAATATCGAAGTTTGTTATCTGAAGCAATGTATACAGAATTGCTCCGATACCAATAACAACAATCACACCTTGGATAGTATCAGTGATCATAACGGCTTTCATACCACCTGTTGCGGTATATATAATTGTAAATACTCCTATGACTAATACTGTAGCAATCATAGGCCATCCCGCGAGTGATTCAAAAACCTTTGCAGCAGCATAAAATACCGTACCGCCATATAAAAGACGGATAATACAGTATGTCATCGCTCCACCTAAGCGTGTGGGCAAATTAAATCTTCGCTCAAGGTATTCGTAGGCAGTGTATGTCTGAGTATTAAAGAAAAAACGGAGAAACAACCATACTCCCAAAGGGTAAAACATCGCACCAACTATCAATGTAAGCGAAAGCATTAATCCATGATCATATGCCTCACCTGGAATCGCGACGAAGCTAATAGTACTGAACAACGTTGCAAATGTTGAAAAAGTTACGACAACCCAGCTCATCGATCGGCCTGCTAGAAAAAAGTCAGCTCTGCCCTTTTGTTGAAAACGTGCCCACATAGCCGCACAAACAACCAGGAATAGGAATACACCAATCGCGATCCAATCTAACATGGAAAGCATGATTCCGCTTGAGACGGGTGAAGCAGATAAGAAATTCATTTCTCCTCCGTACCCATGTCAAAAGCTCGACCAAATCCAGAGACCGAATCAACTAAAAGACTATCTCCGCCTCCTATGACCTTAATAGGAAATTGTTGCGGGTCAGCAGCATTAGTGACATTAAATGTAGGACCAATCTTATCAAAATGATACAAACAAACTGTGCCGGGTTCATCACCTCGGTACGGCCGAGTTGGTACACGTTTAAATTTCAGAGCACGTTCCACAATCCGTAGTTCATCAATCATTCCATCAAATTGATTTGAATCTGAACCACCATATCTTCCGAGATGTAAATCCTGCTCAGCTGTTACGCGAATTGGGCATGCAGCAATTCTCTGCGTCTGATCAAGTTTACCATCAAGATACAGACGTATTTCTCTCTGTGGCATATCAAAAACAGTTGCGACATGTATCCAACGACGTAACTGTAACGGTTCCTGCGATTTCACCACCTGATCACCTTGCATACCAAGCTGATCATTAGCTAAATTAACACGGTATCTAAATCGACCATCTGCATCTACAATCCATTCCCATCCGCGATGAAGATCTCCCTCATAATGACTGTATTTGCTGAGAATACGCGGAGTACCCTGATGTGAATCTGGCATCTTGTTAACATAAATAAACGCTTCAATAGTCATTTCACGATTCTTACGCAACATTGGCCCATCAAACGTGATCGCTCCACGTCCAGGTACCGACGCAGGTGTTACAAGCATAAATCCATTAAGAGCTTCCAAGTTTTTCAAACGTTTTTTTTCTAAAGACCCATATGCTGCACTGTTATAAAACAACTTAACGTTGTATTGCTGACATAATGGTCCATATACTTCTTCCATCGCTTCCTCAACAGAAGGAATGTTGAGGCTGTCATCTTCGCTAGACTGATATCCAATCTGATTATGTGGCTTATATAAAGGTGGGTGCAACTGCTTTCCGGAATAAGCACCTAGAACAAGGCCATCGACAAGTGATTCTTGAACAAGCGTTTCCCAATCTAAATATAAATTTCCATACGGAGGGCCTAGATATCGACCGCGTGGAATACCGGTATAAATAATTTTGTTTGGAAGTGCTTCGCGTAACTCCCTGTAAAATTGTACAAGGTATTCACCACGTAACCTGCGCCACTTCTCTACAGCAGGATCATTACTGCGGTAATCTCGACTCTTGTAGTTAAAACGAGAATCCTGAAGAATATTAACGCCATACCGTTGCTGGTATTCATCAACAATTGGTTTGCCAAAACCAAATTGGTCCGCATGTAGCGCAGGGAGCGAGTGTGTTCTTGAACAAATATAAACACCATCACTATCAAACTCTTCAACAAAACTAACAATACGATTAATCATTAGTTTTCGAGCTTCAGGGTGCGCCATTTCTAAAACGCCGTTATGATAGTTTCCTTCAAGGTCAACAGCCTGAATATCTGGATGCTCTATGACATATCGATCTTGAAAAGGGAACGGTGTGTTGCCACCATATAAATCTGTGAGCGGAGCTCCATGATCAAATATTGTCATGTATAGCAAGAAATTTTGCCCGTTCTTTCGTGCTTCCTTCCGTGCAACTGTGGCAGGAGAAAATATCTTCTCTACTTTCTCAACCTTCTTGAGATATGTTTTCGTAAAATCGCCGGACTGCCTACGCTCGAAAAATCGCTTCATAGAAATTGCGGACATCCGCCACAGAACAGTTTTGCCATCATAATTATCTAACCAACTCTTAACAGATCGTTTTACCCTATCAGGCGTATCAAGCTGAGCATCGCCTCGAGCAATCATGATTTGATCGCCCCAACTCACATTAATTAAATTTTCGACTGAATGGTTCCTATGTTCTTCAAGGTTTTCGCCGAACGTGGATGGTGCTACACAGAACCACAGTAAAAATATAAAATTTAATATTAAACAGGTTGATATACTAATCTTCATTTACATTTTGCCTTTATGCGTTAATAATTACTGAATAAGACATAGCAGATCATATAGTTAAAACTTTTTCACAACCAAACAATTGATCTTTCAAATTTATCTTACTCCTGCCTTGTACCATCGTTTCCCAAGCAACACTGTGCCTAACAATGACAAAAGCGTCATCGTTGTTGGCTCCGGTATTGGGTTAATAATGAAACCTATGTTTAATGCTTTCCCGAAACCATGCTGTGAATCCATATGGGCTTGATCACCTCCCGCAAGCAAAAACGCATCCTCAATAGATCCTTCTGCTGAGTTTACGAATTCACCATCAACTATTTCATCGAAATGATAAAGTGCAATGGTATCAGGCTCCGTACCGGTATACGGCTGTTGCGGTACACCATCGAATATCAGCGCATCGGCTGTAATACGAAGTTCATCGATTTGGCCATCAAAAACCAATCCGTCAAATCCACCATATCTACCAACAAAGAGATCTTGATCTGGCGTCGAGTTCAATGATGTTCCATCGATAGCTAAAACTGAATCAAGCTCACCATCAAGATAAATACGCATCTCATCATTAGTCGCATCATAAACTGTAGCAACATGGACCCATGCACCTACTGGCAACGTTGTATTCGAATCAATCTTTACTTCACCACCAACTTGTTGAACACGAAATTGAAGATTTCCCTCTGAAGATACAATCCACTCCCAACCTCTATTACGACCATTATCATTATGGTCATATTTACTAAGAATTCTCTGGCCACCTGTATTGCCCTCACCTGCTTTAACAAAAGCTTCAAGTGTCATCTTACCCCCAGAAAAATCGAACGCATCATTCTGACTAATTATCACGCCGCCGCCAGTACCCGAAGGTGTCTGGATCATCACACCATCTAGCGCGGGCTGATTACTGAGGAACTGCTGATCGTTCGGTGCAAAATCTTTCGTGTCAAAAAAAAGCTTAACGGAATTAGATTGTGTCACGGGGCCATATATATTTGCAACGGCATCATCACGAGTAGGAATGTTGATATTCGCCGATTCACTTGAAAGATAACCTGCTGTATTAGGATCAGGAGCAAGATTGGGATGCTGTATCCCTGTCGAAACACCTATGACTAAACCGTCGACTAGCTTTTCATTGACTAATGTTTGCCAATCAATATGTAAATTACCGTATGGATCTCCAAGATAATCGCCTCGAGGAATACTCGTATAGATGATCTTATCTGGCATTGCTGCACGAGCTTCCCGATAAAACTCAATGAGATACTCGCCGCGCAGCTTACGCCAATTTTCAACCACTTGATGATTCGGATTATAACTGGAGCTTGTGTAATCAAATCTTGAATCGGTCAAAATATTGATGCCATATCGATTCTGGTATTCACTGACCACCTCAGAGCCGAAACCAAACTGATCGGCATGTTCTGCGGGAATGGAATGCGTACGTGTATCTATATAAACCCCGTCCATATCCCATTCATTTGCAAAAAACTTAAGCCGATCCACCATAAACTGCCGTGCTGATGGATTTGCAAACTCTAAAACACCATACTGATAATTACCCAAACGATCCTTAACCTGATAGGAAGGATTATTGATTGTAGCTCTATCTTGCCAAACAAAATCATGCCTACCATCGTATTGAACACTAGCCGGCGCTCCATGATCAAATACAGTTGTATAGCCTAGAAATGTTTGACCGTTCTGAGAGGCAGCCTGCCTTGCAACAGCTATAGGGTCGAACTCTGAATATATCTGATCAAGCTTCGACCAATAGTTGGGTTTAGTATACCGTCGTCCATCAAAGAAATTGTAATGCTCATATGCTCCTGTACGCCAGAGAATCGTATTGCCCTGATTATTTTGATCCCATATTTCCATTGCATTACGAATTTTCTCTGCTGTATCCAACCGCGCATTACCAGATCCAATTAGAATTTGATCCCCCCAACTAACGTTAATCAAATTCTGACTTCCTTGGGCGAATGCTGTAGACACTAAAGTTAACAATAGAACAATACCAACTGTGGATTGAAATAACTTACTTAGGCGTAATTCTATCTTTATAAAACGTAATCTATACATGATTCACTTTCACTACTATGGATTACATATAACGAAACAACATACTTTTATAACTAGGTAAATAAGATCATAATCAATCTACCAAACGCCAGAATGGTGTTTCTGGATTCGCAATCTCTTCTGTGAGTGTGACCGATGCATGGCCATCAGCAAAAGCTCCCACATACTGCTCAAGATGTCGCGCGGGAAGATATGTTGGCTGCAGTGCAACACCAAGTGCCGAATACATATTCGCATAAATATACTCAACATTCTGAGTATCATTAAATGTAATTGAAGAGGATGGTGAACTAAGATGATGTATCTTCCGAGTTAAACCTGTCGCCCAAGCAGCAACCCCATATCCCTTGTCGTAGCTCTGCCTGCTGCCATTATGGCTTGTCGCCACATGCATCCCATATGTACGTTGTACCCCCTGAACAAACAGTGAAAATGAATCCTTATCCGCTGACGGACATGCAAATTCCTGCCATAATGCGTTATAACGAGCCTGTTCTGAAGCCGACATTGAAGTCGACATATTTTGAGTGACACGATTCGTGTTCGCCAAATATGGCGTTAGCTTCGTATACCATGTATTAGCGCTACCATCTAAACCTGACCGCATGCTTGGAAAATAACCTTCGTAATCCTCTGTATAAAACACAGACGTTAGACCGATTTGCCGAAGATTACTCAAACATTGTACCTGCCTAGCAGTCTCACGAGCAGAAGCTAAGGCTGGCAAAAGTATAGAGATTAACAATGCTATTATAGATATTACAACAAGCAATTCGATAAGTGTAAATGCATTTCTTTTCATAACATGTCCTTTAACTGCTTTGCATCATCGCTAAGCCTAACATCTGCCCAAGATCTCTCATCGTCGCTTTTTTGAATTAGCGGTTTATTTGCTAAAACAAACCGCCAAAGAGAGAACATAATTAGTGGCCTAAACGACGAGAAACAAGCAATAGACCACCAAGTCCAACCAATCCCATCATTGCAGGCTCAGGCACAATAACTTCATTTATCAAAGCGTTATCGAAGTATGTTTCTGTACCAGCGCTCCCCTGCGGACTTAAACGAATCGCATTAACGTTCGCGGGAAGACTCGTGATTGCAACCGATTGCACAAAAGATTCAGCACCACCTTCAGGTGTCACATATAAATCATAACTTGATGCTGCAGCATCAACGCGTATCCTGATTGCTGTCCATTTACCGACTGGTGCCGAAGCAGTTGTTGCAATCCATGCGCCGCCTGTGTTGATATGAATTAAGCCATTTGCCCGAACAAATGTTGCTAAACCTACCTGAGAAGCAACTGAAGCAATATTACCTACCTGAACAATCAACTCGCTATTGGATGCTACACGGTTGATCGCATACGAAATATCGTACAAGTTTGTTGTTACAAAAGCATCGGTTCGACCAAGTGCCACACCGCCGCGTGTTGCAATTAGGGATTGTGTACCACTAAGCGCAACCGAATTACTAATACGCGTATTGTTAGCATCAAATGATCCCCATCGACCACCTGAATCTGACGGCGAACCGACATAACCAGTGATCCCTGGAGCAAATGTCCCCGTATCATCAAAATTTTGATCCAAAATTACAGCCGCTTCAGCGAAGCTTCCTCCCAACCCTACCATGGACAATAGAAAAACCATAAAAATGCGATTCCAAATCATTACTCTTCTCCAATCTTAAAGGTATGTAGCTACAGAACGCTCAGCAGATGCTTCTGACAAGCATGCAAACAATCAAACAGTACCACCACATAAACAAGTCGATGAGAATAGCCCTAAAGCTCACTAAGCTTTACAAAAAAGTCTACTCGTTAGATCAACATAAAGAATACAAATTGCTTATAAGTATCGTTCCATTTGAGATACCGCATGGCGGTATGTATCAGACCAACCTCCAGCAGCTGATTCTTCAGCAAGCTCAATCGTCAATTTCTTTGCATAACTGATATGCCTAAGCATCCAGTATCGAGCAGACTGCGCATCCCTATTGCACAAAGATTGCGCAATCCTTCTGTGCTCATACACAGTTCTCACATGGTTCTGCTCATCAATTTTTCCGATGAAGCTGCGTCCATTGGCTATAACGGTGCGCATAAGCTGAAAATCATCAATCTGCTTGGCAATTCTCAAATTACCGGCAGCCGTCACAATCAACATATGAAACTTGATATCTAGCTGCCCCATCCGCTTGGTTGTCCCAGCCACATCCCAATCGGATTTGTTTTTACGCCCGCGCAACAACTCTCGCATTTGAGCACAAATATTTTTAATCTCGCACATCTGATCAGCCGTGATACGTTCGGCAGCCAACAATGCAGCATGCCCCTCTAACGCTTCACGTAATTCATATAGATCTCTAATTTCCCCCCGACTCATACGCTTGACAAATGCTCCAACACGCGGCAGCTGATCTACCAAGCCTTCGCTTTCTAATCTGCTGATCGCCTCTCGCACAGGGGTCGCGCTAACACCAACATCCTTTGCCAACTCACGGTATGACAGTGGATCCCCTGCTTTAAGAGATCCATCGAGAATTCTTTGCCTGATATATTCGTATGAATTTTGTTTGAAGCTTAGTGACATAATATATACGATATCACGAATATATTTGACGTCAAGAACATATGGAGATAATATCAAAAAAGTATCGGCCCCAAGGCTAAAACTCTTAATACACTAATTTTAAACAGTTGTATATAAATATTTTACAGATTTTTTGAATACCAAATAAGTGTTGAGAAAAATCGAACACCTGTCATAACCAGTCTTTCGCAAAGGCTCGAAAAAGTGAAAATCACACCTCCTGCTTCAAACAAAACTACATCTCGCAAAGTCCATTATGTGCTTAGCAGCCATTGGGATCGAGAGTGGTATCAATCGTTTCAGCATTTTCGATACCGTCTTGTCCAAATGCTTGATCGAGTATTAGACGGCTTAGCAGATGGGCGCTTAAAAGGGCCATTCACTTTGGATGGCCAAGCCATTATTCTTGAGGATTATCTAGAGGTTCGACCTGAGAGACGACAAAAAATTCGAGACTTGGTAAAACATGGGCAGCTGATAGTCGGCCCTTGGTATGTCATGCCAGATGAATTTCTTGTTTCAGGTGAATCAATTATTCGCAACATACAATACGGTCGCCAGATTGCGAGAGACTATGGTGGAGAACCTTCTAACGCAGGCTTTCTATGTGATTTGTTTGGCCATAACAGTCAAATGCCGCAAATACTTGCAGGATTCGGCATACGAGCCGGATTGGTGTGGCGTGGACTAAACAATAAAGATTGCAGATTAATTCGTTGGCAAGGTGCTGATGGAACTGAATTACCTTGCTACCGTTTTGGCAAGCACGGATACTGTGGTTATGCAAATGAAGTACGTCATGCCGGCGAGCCACTAAAAGAAAATAAATCTAAGGTTGCTGCCGATATTGCTGAAGCATCCGAAGCCCTGAATACATATCTTGAACAAGAATGTCGACTAACACCACAAGATGTTCCATTACTTGCATTTGATGGTGGTGATCATCAATACTGGGATGAATTGGCATATAGTTTATTACTAGAGAAGCAAAGAGACGTAGAGGATCAATATAAAATTACTCATAGTTCACTTGATGCTTATCTAAATGAGCTGATTAACTATGCAGATCAAATTGACGAAATTGTTGAAGGCGAATTGCGTGAACCGGGCCTCCATCGCTCGACAGAAGACAATCAATGGCTAATTCCAGGTACCGGATCAAGTCGTGTATGGATCAAGCAGGTAAATGCAGCATGTCAGACATCATTATGCCAATGGGCTGAGCCCTTGAGTACGATGGCGCATCAAATACTAGGCCGTGAATATCCACAAGCTTTTCTAGATCTTGCATGGAAATGGCTAATCAAGAACCATCCTCATGATTCAATCTGTGGCTGTAGTATTGATCAGGTACACGAAGATATGAAATTCCGCTTCAATCAAAGCCAGCAAATTTCTGAACGCCTCACCCTTGAAGCAACTCAAGCAATCACGGCTCATATTGAAGGGGGATTAGCTGATGACGAAATACGAGTAACAGTATTCAATCCCCTAGCCACAATCTTTGATCAAACCGCGGATTTAACACTGCAACTGCCTGCTAGCTGCCCAATCTATCCTGCCTATGGCGGCGTGGCTCAAGAATTGATCTACCACGTGTATGATACAGACGGCAATGAAATTCCGACACAAACATTATCGCAAACTTTCAATCGTACTAAAGTATCAATTTCTGACTCACGCTTTCCCCAAACATACAAAACACATGATGTAAATGTTTCTTTGCCACTCATAATTCCAGCCCTAGGATACACAACACTAACGGTCCGACCAGGTAACGTAAATGAGCCTGAACAATTGATGATGCCAAATACATTGGCTACTAGTGAATGTTCAATGTCAAACATGTATTTTGATGTCACAATTGAATCTAACGGATCTATCACCTTATATGACAAAAGAACAAAGCAAACATATAGACGGCTATTAACTTTCGAGGATTCAGTTGATTGCGGAGACGGTTGGAGTCGTGGTACGGCAGTTGCAGATCAAGTCTACACTTCAACAGCGTCAAAATCATCTATTGCTCTGGTCGAAGATGGCCCATTTAAAACCAGCTTCCGTATCCGTACGACAATGTGTGTTCCAAGCGCATTTAACTTCAGTGACGAAGGGCAATATCGCAACAATGATCTTGTCAATTTGGATATTGATAGCAAGATCAGTTTGCGACCAAATACCGATTATATCGAAATTCAAACCACAATTAACAACCGAGCATCGGACCATAGGCTACGTGTACTTTTCCCAAGTATAACAGATGCACAAACATATTTATCTGATAGCCCTTTTGATGTTATAGAGCGACCAATTGCGCTTCGAAAAGATAATCATTTGTATCGTGAACCCGAAATCGAAACAAAACCGCAGCAACAATGGACTGCTGTTTTTGATAACGACCATGGCTTAGCAGTTATCAGCGATGGTCTGCTTGAATCAGCAGTACGCGATCAATCTGACCGTCCTATTGCTCTAACATTATTCCGCAGTACAAAGCACACCGTTTATACAGACGGCGAGCCCAACGGGCAGCTGATCGGGCCAATGGTATTCAATTATTGGATTACTCCGCTAAAGGGCGAACCAAGCCGAGCTAAACTTTCTCGAATGGGTCAGTTGCTATCTGCAGGTTTAAAGCAAGTCAATCTTCCGGCCCAATATTTAAAGCAAGATATATCATGTGCAGAAATATCTCTGCCTCCATCTCGCGGTCTATTGAAACTCAAGGGCGAAGCTGTTCTAACTAGCTTGCGGCAGGTCCAGGATACAACAGAATTAAGGCTATTTAATCCCACAACAAAACTTAGTTTGGTTGAGTTACATTCAGATATGAATATGAAGATCAAACACGCCAAACAAATAAACAATGAATCACAGATCATTGGTGATATTCTGGTTCATAATGATAGAGAAATCAATTTAGAACTTGCGCCGAAGCAGATTATTAGTCTAAGTCTGGATTTCGATATTTACTCATAACCATGTATAAATCAAGAATAATGAATAACACACTACTATATTGTAATTTATGAATTCATCACAAATCACAAACCAAGTGAACAGATGTGTGCTTTTGATGTTTCGAAACAATAGATCAATATCCATAAGGATACGAGTTTAACGTAAAATGAATCAATCTCTTGTTAAAAATCCAAATGACATTCGCATTGCAATGCTTGGCATGGTGGAAGGCAATGGCCATCCTTTCAGTTGGTCTGCAATTATAAATGGTCATTATGATCAGGAACTAATCGCTAATTGTGGCTTTCCAAATATCACTGAATATTTAGATTCGCAGCCCCCTGCCAACCTTGGTATTGAAGGTGCTAAGATTACTCATATATGGTGTGATCATTTTGATCAAGCTCAATGTGTCGCGAGATCATCACAAATCCAAAACATTGTTAGGCGACCTGAAGATGTCATTGGCCATGTAGATGCTGCAATCGTTGCAACAGATATTGGAAGTGAACATGTCGATCGTGTGCGTCCATTTTTGGATAATGGTGTACCTGTATTTATTGACAAACCCTTAACTGATAATCGACACGGGTTAAAGCAATTTACTGCTTGGCATCACGAAGGCAAGCCATTTCTTTCAAGCAGCTGCATGCGCTATGCACGAGAATTTTTCGAATTGCGAGATCGATTATCTGAAGTTGGTGAGGTAAGAACCATAACAGTTATGATGGCAAAATCATGGGAGAGATATGGTATCCATGCACTTGAAGCAGTCTATTCAATTTTGCCGCACGGAGATTACGAATGGGTTATCAATACTGGGACCAATAAATCTAATGTTGTTCATCTACATCGCCACGATAAGATTGATGTAATTCTTATCACAAATAATGATATGTATGGTGCATTTGGCCTTGTACAAGTTGCTGGCACAAGAGGTTCATTAGAAGCTAAGTTTGCTGATACTTTTTCAGCCTTTAAAAGCCAACTCTCTACTTTTATTTCATATTTGCGTTCCGGCGTGGCACCAATACCCTTTGAACAATTACGTGCACAAATGGCAATCATTATCGCAGGGCTTGAAAGTCGAAACCGTAATTGCCGCCGTATTTACCTACGCGACATTGTATCCTGAATTCATTCATTGATTACCATCATCGCTATACAAACATCAAGTAAATGACTTTTACAATCAATACCTAAAAATGATGTTCGTCCCTAATCATAACGATCACATCAATCTAGCACTCTCCACCATTCTTAACGTCAAAGCTCAATTA
Source organism: Poriferisphaera sp. WC338 (assembly GCF_050931845.1). GTDB lineage: Bacteria > Planctomycetota > Phycisphaerae > Phycisphaerales > Phycisphaeraceae > Poriferisphaera. The sequence goes on along the minus strand of NZ_CP194516.1, from coordinate 1,127,209 downwards.
ATAGCCGCTCAAAATTTTGTCTTGGCCAAAAAAATCAAATGGACACATTCGCTTAATCGATTTGCTGAGGGTGATCCGCCCCCCAGCTTTTCTTGGATATCGTATCGATGCACACGAGCTTCTCTACCTCACGTTTCTTTGTTCTTCCTTTCATGATTTAGCGAGTATAATGCAGAAATGACTACGTGTAATAAGCCGAATTTACTACTCATTACATCGGACCAGCAGCATTGGGCAACCATTGGCATGTTGAATCCGAAAATTAAGACACCCAATCTAGATCGTTTGGCTCGCTTGGGCGTTCATTTCAACCGCGCCTATTGCCCCAACCCGACATGTACACCTACAAGAGCATCGCTGATAACAGGATTATATCCCTCTGCTCACGGTGCGTTTACATTAGGCACAAAACTACCAGAGCATATACCAACACTTGGTGGCTACTTACGAGTACATGGATACGATACAGCTTTGATTGGCAAAGCACATTTTCAACCACTACGTTCCACCGATGAATGTCAATCAGTTGAAGCTTACCCGACACTGCGTGACACTGAGTTCTGGTCAACATTCAATGATACTCATACGCCGTGGTATGGATTTGACTATTGCGAACTTACTAGAAACCATACTGATGAAGGCCATGTTGGGCAGCACTATGCACTATGGATGGAAGAAAATGGCTTGGACAATTGGCGAGCATACTTTCAACCACGCAGTGATAATCACAAGGATACAGATCATGACGCAACACGTGCACCGCAGGTAGATCCAGATTCCATGCTTGGGTTGCGTAAAGACGATAGTTGGCAACTGCCTGAATCTTTCCACTATACTGCATGGACAGGCCAAAAAACCATCTCCGCAATCAAACGCTCACACGCACAAGGTAAACCGTTTTTTATATGGTCAAGCTATCATGATCCACATCCACCTTATTGTGTCAGTGAGCCGTGGGCGAGTATGTATAACCCTAAAGATATGGATATCGACCAATACATCGAAGGTGAAATGGATGAGATGCCCCTGCCCCATCAACTGACACGTGAAAGTGAAAACCATTTTGCACCATTCAATCAGGACGGCTGGGGTAATCATGGCTATCATCCACATGCAGATGTCACACGTGAGCAGCTCCAACGCGCCAAAGCAATTTACTATGGCATGATTTCTTTTATGGATTACTGGATTGGCCAAACACTTGACGAACTCGAAGCAAATGGTCAGCTCGAAAACACTTTGATCGTGTTTACATCCGATCACGGCCATTTCATCGGTGAACACGGACTTATCGCTAAAGGTCCATTTCATTACGAAGATCTAATCAAAGTACCATTCATCTGCGCATGGAAAAATCAGATTCCCCATCAATCCTCAAACCATGCGATCCAATCACTCGTCGATCTTGCTCCGACTTTTCTAGAGGCCGCTGGCCTTGAAGTACCACGGCACATGCAAGGTCGCAGCCAACTCAAGGCTTGGAAGCAACAAGCTCAACCAAGCCGTAATTACGCAATTGTTGAAAATCATCATCAGGCTGGCCCGGAAGTTCACTTACAAACACTCATTACTGATCGGTACAAATTAACGGTATATCGTGGCCGCGAATGGGGGGAGCTATTTGATCTACTGAACGATCCAAGTGAACATCAAAACCTATACACAAACCCATCTTTTAAAGAAGTGAAAACTGATATGTATCGACAGTTGGTCCAAGCAAATCTAGAACGCGAGCAGACTGCGATGCCACGTGTGTGCTATGCATAATTCATATACCGTGGTTTATCCTTTGACAGATCCTGTTGTAAGACCGGAAATGAAGTCACGCTGAAGCATTAGAAACAGTATCAATACTGGCGCAACCGCAATCAATGTACCAGCCATAATCATTCCATGCTCGATTCCATAATTACCGCGCAACTGAGCAACCGCAACAGCAAGTGGAAATTTCTCAGGGGTCTGCAAGACAATCTGTGGGCCAATAAAGTTGTTCCATGCTCCCAGATAGGTGATCAACAAAAAAGCGCCAATCATGGGGCGTACCATGGGTAATGCTATCTGTAAGAACATACGCAGATCATTGCAACCATCTATACTTGAAGCTTCTAACAGTTCAACCGGAAGACTTCCAATAAATGCTTGACGGAACAGATAAACTCCAAAAGCTGGGGCTATCCCAGGAAGAATCAATCCAGTGTAAGTATCTAGAAGGCCTAACCAATGCAGGACAACATAGCTGGGAGCAAGCAATAGAGTTCCAGGTATCACGATGCATCCCAGCACAGCATATGTGATGGTTTCCTGACCACGGAATCGCATCATGGCTAATGCATACCCACCCATTGCACTGCCTAATGTCGCAAGAAGACTTAGTGTGGAAGCAAAAAACAATGAATTGAAAACTGATCTTACAAATGGAGCATCGCCAATATTAACCTCAGACCACAAACGATGAAAATGGTTTAATGTCAAACCGCTCCATTCAATCTCAAACCAGTATCCATCCTCCTTAATAGGGAGGAAAGATGAGGAAAAGAATACGTCACTACTTTTGAATGCAGAACAGAGTAAATATGCAAACGGCATAAGTGTAAAAATGGCAAACACACCTAAAGCAAGATATACAAGAACCGTGTAACGACTTTTTTGACATTGTGATGTATTATTACTCAACCTGATACTCGTTTCTGAATAATGGCAAAGACAAAAAGAGTCGAAGCTAAAATCCAACCAACAGCGCTTGCCATGCCTAAATCACCTTGATCAAATCCCTTCATATATAGATACATCACGATTGTAAGTCCTTGATTGTTTGGGCCTGCGCCGCCACCAAGAAGCAGATACGACAATTCAAAAATTTGAAAAGATCCTACCAATGAGATGAGAATCACAAATGCACAAACTTGACGTATGGCTGGTAGCGTCACATGTGAAAAACGACTCCATGGCCCTGCCCCATCTACCATCGCAGCTTCTGTCAGCTCCTTGCTAACATTCTGCAAAGCAGCTAAAAAATAAACCATACTAAAACCGACTGACATCCAAAAAGCTGCGATAATCAAAGATGCCATCACGAACTGCTCCATCCACGGAAACTCCAGATTAAAACCAATCATTTGATTTAACGTGACATTGAGCATTCCTGTATTCTTCTCAAAGATGATGCTCGCGAGAATTGCAACAAAGGCCATCCCGACTAAAGAAGGCGAGAAAAATATCATTCTCCAAATACTGCGAGCTGCAATATCCTTTCTGTTCAAAAGTATTGCCAAACCAAGAGCAGCGGGTATCTGTACTACAACAGAGCCAAACGAGAAAAAAGCTGTGTTTTTACACGCTTTCCAGAAATCCGGATCTGTAAAAATCCATTGAAAATTTTTCAGCCCAACAAATACTGATACATCTGGGCCATCAGTTTGTTGAAAAGCTAAAACAACTGAATGCAACATTGGATAGGCTGTGAATAATAGAAAAACGGCAATAAACGGACTTAGAAAGAGGTATGGACTCAATCGAGAATGGAAACTAGAACGCTTCATCAATCAATTCACTTTCTGACTAAGAAAATAATTCTGCTGCATTTCCTCTATAACACGCTCCTCCGCATCCGCCAATAATTCTTTGGCGACCGGAATTAAGGCATCGCGATCAAAATTTGGACGTTGCTCCGCGTATTGCCTAAGCTTATGTACCACTTCACTAATACGCGAAATAGCGATACCACGATATGGTGTGCTCGTTCTGGTAGGTACACTGGGAGCCAGATCTATATACATTTGACCAACAACCTGATTTGAAAAATATGGATCAGGCTGCTTATAAAATGAACAATTCCACAATGCTTTTACTGGTGAAATAATATTGTTTCTCTGGAAAAGACGTTCTGCGACTTCTTCCGAAAGATATAGATGCTTAGCAAATGCCCAAGCATCTTCAAAATTTTCTGTAGATTTAGGAATCGCTATCATGGTTCCCCCCATAACACTTGTTCTGCGTCCGCCAGGTTTCCATGCCGGAAGTGGCATCAGCTTCAGTTTTCCTTTCAACTGTGGGAGATCTTGCTTCCATACGCCAGCAAGCCAATCAGGCATTAATGTACAAAGAACACGTCCTTCCAGTCTCAACTGATTACCAGATGGCTGAAATTCAGGTGCATCAACACCAATCCGTTTTTCACCAATGCACCAACGAATAACCGTTGCAAGCACCAAAGCATTTGCATCGGACGCAATGATAATTTCCCCATTAGAATTAAATGTTCCTCCTCCAGCTTGCAACATTAGCGTCTCAATTAGTTGCATATTCGTATGCCAAATACTCATCGGATATATTCTTTGGCCTGATCCATCTTGGTGCTTCAAAACTATCATCATGAGCTTGGCAAATTCATCCCATGTTTGAGCCTGAGTAATATCAATGCCCATTTCTCCAAGAATGTCTGCTCTATAAGCTAGCATAACCGGATGTACATCATGTGGAATACCAAAAATACGACCGCGTGAAGTCCATAAACCGAAAGCAGGTTCATTGATTTTTTTGTGGATTCCCTCATCACGAAGCCTATCTGTAATATCTGCAAAACCAATACTGTCTTGGGGACCACTAAAAAAACGCCCCATCCAATCCTGCTCTACTTCCATAACATCTGCTACTGGCGTACCAGACCAGAAAGCAGATAGTGTGCGCCGAACCTGTGCAGCCCCATCGAGAACATAAAGATTTACCGTCTCATGATTCTTTTCCGCCGACTGTTCATTCCACAATGTAATAGGCTTAGCATAAGTTTCCTCATGCACTCGGGCATACGTCCACATCTCTAGTCCATCCCGCTGAGTAATCGGCCATACCGCAAGGACTAACCCACTACTGATCGAAATAATGAGGATACACCATGCCCCAACCGACATAAATACTGGATTTAACTGCAGGATTCGATTCATTACGTTTTCCCGTATGGATATGAAGATAGCTACAACAAATGCGCTACACATTTGAAGCAAATGAACGTAGTATCTAAATACGATCACAATCTTAATACAACCACTATCTGTATCTAAACGATTTGATAATTAGAATTTCCAAACGTCCTTCTACCATTCAATTACAACATCATCACGCAACACGAAATTTTGATGCCACTGCAACTGCCACAAATCTTCAACGGATATACCTTCTGAATGCCCATCAACAAAAGCTACGTTGATAATACGTCCAAGATGACGATCAAAACAAACTCGCTGCATATTGTTCAGACGAGATTCACCTGTGTCATCAATCGGCGGAATATCTGTACTTTGCGGCCACGCATCAACAGAATTACTATCCATGTAAACCGGAACATTGGATGCATTTTGTATATGTGAGATTTTTCCTCCCCACCACCACTCTAAGTCCATTGCAGGATCCCAAAATGATCCGCCAGGCGGCCCGATTGGATTATCTACATCATCAGCCGTGTAGTCACCAGCCAATGCTCCATGATAAAGGAAACCATTGAATGCGTACGATCCAATAAATTCGCCATCATCTACACCTGCAAAACCAGACCACCGATAAGGTCGCTTCGCTGAACCATCCCATAGTGGATCTTCATCAGTTTCGGGGCATAAGATATCGTCAAACTCCGTGCCGCCGAAATAATCCTCCATTGCGGCCACGTGAAGATGCTGCAACGTATATCGTAAGAACTCCCCATTGGTGTCGGTCATCATCGCATTCCATGCAAGCGTATACTGTCTTGTATTGGCCTTACATTTAATACCCCTAGCTGTACGGCGAGCCGCACTAAGCGCGGGCAAGAGAATACCAACGAGAAGGGCAATAATTGAAATGACGACTAGCAACTCGATGAGTGTGAATCCTCGATCTATGTACTTCGACATCATATACTCCTTTATTCAAATCATGACGACAGGCATTAACCCAACGCCATGAGAAATAGCGCTAACCATTACACATTATTTAATACTTATGATTGTGTCTTTGACACATTACCACAAACCCGAAACCGATGAGTGCGATACTTGCCGGTTCAGGAATCGATGATGTAACCTCATATGCTAAATTAAATCCTTCAATGCCGAAGAAGCCATTGCCACCAGTTGTTGGTGTAACAACCTCAAAAATAGCATTGTAAGTACTACCGATGATCTCCCCTAAAGCAATGCCATTGCCACCCACAAACGGATCGCCTAAGAATCCACCTGTTTCCCAATCAAACACTAAACCCAGTTGCGAAGTGGTATTTTCAAATGGGTTGTTGACTTTCTGTGTTGAAGCACGATAGAAACCTGAGAAAGTTTCAATCGTAAACTCAATGAAGAAATTGTATTCTCCATCCGCTGGGATCGTACCGAAGTTGAAGAGACGAAAAGGATCGCTGAATGTGAGGCTTGTTAGTTTGGTCGTTGCAGGATTGTAATTATCTAATGCAAGTACGTTACTCTCTGCAGTCAAATCACGCGGACTACCTTCGAGAGCATAAAAACCCACGGCATTTGTTGCGCTGGTTTGAAATGTTGCTGCCGTTTGTCCGCTGTCATAAAACCAAGGTGAATTAAAAGTCCAATTTGCAGAACCATTATCAAAAAAGACGTTTGGGTTAATAAAACCCGTAGCAATATTAGCAGCGTTAGCCTGCTGACCGAAGCATACTAGCACACCTAGTGCAGCAGAAAGTATTGTGTAATAATTTCTTCGTTTAATCTGAAACATTCATCTCTCCTTTTTGAGCAATCTATTACGACTCTATTATTATTTATTCCTCTCAGACAATCTGAGAAATATCCGAAGCATATCATTACTCGAAAGACCAAACACATTAATAATTTTATGAATTCATGTAATTAATTAGGAGCAAGTATGGGTCTATAGAGTCGATCACCCACTGCTGTTAATTCCGCACGGAATCCAATAGCACCGTTATCATTAGACACTATAAACTCAAGGGTATTATTACCCTGAGAGAAGACATCTTGTATAGTGTGAGTCGTCCATGTTTGATAGCGAATTTTTGTATTAAGTCCCATCTGATCTTCATTGGGCACCTTGAATGATCCGGCTATCTCTTGTCCATTAACATGTATAGATTCTAGCCTTTCATCCACGATGAACTTCAATGTAAGAATAATCGTTGAAGCATCGAAGCTTTCCGGCACATATAAATTCGTTTTGAAAATATATTGTCCTTTACCTGTAGAAGCCGCGTACCGGATTGGTGACAACCACTGAGAATGGCTATCTGATGCAAGCCAAACTAAATTATTACCTTCGGGATCAAGTCGGCGTGGGCTAATGATGAACGCGGGAAGCTCTTTATCTGTCGCAGCATTATAGATATGCCAATCTGGATCCACCTTCCCATCAGTCATTCTATATCCTGTTGAACGTATTGGCAGTTCTACACGTTCGCGCACTCTCATGAATGCAGCCAACCCTTTTCCTGTGCGTAGAATATCTGCAAATTGATTTCGTCTTAACTGTACTGGTTCACTACGGTTCTCCCCCTCCCTATTTTGAACTGTAACCATACCGTCAGTTACTTCAACGCGCGATGCTTCATGATGATCATTTACATCAATCTCGAATGCTGTTCCAAAATCAGTAACAACACCACCTGGGATCAAAACTTCAAAACCATGTCCTGAGGTGGGTACGTCAAAACTTGCAATACCTGCAATCATCTCACTAGCATTATCATTAACGAGTGAGAATGCTGCCGGACCTTTGATTGTAGCAACGGTACCGCTATTAAATTCTACTGCAATTTCGCCCTGTTCTAGTTGTAAGGTCCCTTTTGAAAGACCCTGCCCTGATCGCATCGAATCAACTGAATCCGCCCAAACTGCCCCATCAGAAATTCCAATCAGTTTCGCGACAGGCCCCCTTTCAACTACTTGCTCAAATGTATCTATTTGTGTTTTTGTAGCTGTAATGGCCCCGCGGTCAGATGAACCTCCTGAGGGCAAAATAGAATAAACTACCATGAGTAGCATCGTAATAACTGCAGCAGCAGATCCGTACGCGATAACCTTTGGAATCACAATAACTTTGTATGTTTGAATAGAATCCGATTCCTGCGACTGTAATTTTTCGAAGTACGACATAGAATCTTGAGATTCGGTCGGCTCATCGACCAATTCATATAAACCACCATCGCTATCAATACCTCGATTATCTAAAAAATCCAATGCTGCAGGCAAAGTGTATTTTTGCGGCCGAAGCATTGCAGAAAGTAAACCTGCTTGCTGGCAGATGAGAACATACTCGCTACGATATGATTCTTTGTTCGCAATTAGTTTTTCAATCGCTCGTGATTCAGCTTCTGTAGCAAGACCATCTAAATGTAGAATAACCATCTGATGAAATGGTTTACCTCCAAATGCTTCTTTCTCATATGCTTCCGCGATATGATCATCACTCATCGCACCACCCCCATTCTTCTTTGAACACATTCCCGCAATGCTTTATGAATTCGAGATAATGCGGTGTACACGGTTTCGACTTTACGGTCAACTTGATTCGCCAAATCCACGCCACTAAAACCTTCGACATATCGAAGCGTAATGAGCTGCTGAGCGTATACCGACAACCGTTTTATACAACCCCGCAATGCATCGATGGTTTCTGATTCATTGGCGTCTGCCTGATCCCATGCACCATCTACCAAATCCATGATTTCTGTATTAAAAATAAGTGGCGATCTTTTCGATTTCCTTGCAGCATTCAAAGCCTGATATCGGGCAATTTTCCGAATCCATCTTCGAACATGAATATCATCTGTAGCCTCCACCTCCTCCGCTTTTCGACAAGCAATGATAAATACCTCTTGCAACACATCCTCCGCCAGATGCTCATCCTGCACAATGGCCCATATATAGCCGAGTATTCGACCACGTTCTTTTGCTAACTGTCGAATAATGGTTTCAGACGTGAGTGGCAAGCATCATCTCCTTCTTCTATATATGTCCTCTACTAACGACTTCTGTACATCGCATAACCCAAATAGCTAAAATTAACCAAATATGTGATGCGTCGTGTTGTACTTATACTACATACCACAGTTTCACCGTGTCTGGCGGACGATGCAAGGCTAATTCTCGTCGGAATTTGGTGTTTGAAGGCTACTTGTATGTTTTCTGAATGATGCTATTAGCAGATCTAATGCAGCCACAATCTCTGAATCTTGCATGTATAAACGGCCAATGGTATTCGCACCAATCTGTTCAATCGCCATCGCCATCGGCCCAATGTTGATGTCTACCTGCTCCCAATTGGGTGCTGGTCCAAAACCTTCAGGAATGTCCGCCATCCGGACAGTATCAGGAAAACCAAGAATAGGATGTACATAGCCAAGATCCGCAAATCGGCGAAGTGCACGAATTGCTCTTCCTCGAGTGAATGGTAATGCAAGTGCAGCACCGTATGGGGCAGGCGAAATACGTATAACTTCAGAAGAAAAACCTGTTCCATGAACATCCGACCCCTGGTGTCCAATGTAATTGCCCCAGTCAATAAAACCATCTCCGCGAAATTTATGCACAGTTGCACAAGCAGTTAACCCCATAAGAGGCACGCCAAATGCTTCTTCCGCGGAAATGGCATCTCGTGTAAAAGCTTTTCTACTATTGCTGGCAAATGGCTCAATGGGCCCAGTCCATAACTGAAGCCAGTTATATGTGAATCCAGATCCAAACCAACTTGGAAAAAATCCTTTCTTTTCTTTACGTACAATCGTATCGAAAAAATTAGATCCAAATTCATTTGAAGCAAACGCTTCTAGATACACCAAATCCGTTTCTTCAGAAAATGCTAGCCCCCAACGATACGGATTCATCTCGCCTGTTTTCCCATTAAACCCCATGGCAACCTTACCATCTACGTCAATAGCTTTGCTCCAATCCGCCCTTTCAAGGAGCCTTGTCGCCAATTCAACGATCTCATCATCCTCAATGTAATGTTGCCTGACGACACGTATTCCAGCGGCACAAATCGCCCAATCTATAGTGCTAACATCTGGCCATTTTGCGCGTCCATCGGGATAAAAGTAATGGAACGGGAAGCCGTGCCACCCACCACTACCATCAAAACAGTTTAAATCGTCAAGCCAACGCAGCATGCTAAGGATACGATTGCGAGCAATATCGTCTCCGATCACACCGTCATTCTCAGCCATAATATAAGCAGCAAAAGCATAACCCATACCTGAAAGCGAAACACGATCATGATCCCGACTCATCTCCAAAACAACACCATGATTCGGCCTCGGCGACCGGTATTCTCTTATGAAATATCCGAGACTTGTTTTCTTTACCCATTCAAGCATCTCTTGATCATCGGACGGAAGCGCGAATGGGCGTGCACTACCATCATTGAAAACAACATCATCAATCAGAATCTCTCCGGACTCAGTTCCATACCCGCCTTCGATTTGAAATCGTAGCTTCTTTAACCTCTTACATATAAAATCCATTTGGTATATGTCCGCAATACCAGAAATAACCTCGATCTGCTTTTCCTTAATCACTTGGCCTTCTAAGTCTATAGCCTGAACAAGAATTGTCTCACTGCGATGTGTTTTTGCTGCAAAACATATTCCCTTTACCACATCTGTAACTTCAGTTGGTAAAAGTAAATCATCATCAAGCTTCCCTCGAACAGAAATGTCTAAGCGGACATACTGACTCGAATCAGCCAGACCTTTGTATGCAATTTTCATCATGGCATTTCCGGAATCACGAACAATCCTCGCCTGAACTTCAACACCATCACTATGATTAATCTCATATGCCGAGTTATACTCGGTCCAACCATACATAGCCTGATCACAGGTAAATAGTGGTATCCCTGCCGGCTTGTTAACCATCGATGCTGATTGATTCAACCCAATATCCTTGGCAAACGTAGATTGGGCATGAAAACAAATCAAAGAAACACATATCAACATCAGTATCATATTTTTAATCACTTTAGAATCTCCCATAACTACAATTGCAAATAATTTACTCCGCCCACACTGTACGTCCTCAAATAGATACCTCTCGACATGCGACATCTATCTGGATCTAAATCGCAATCTAGATGTAAGAAAATCTAAAAATATTGAATTCAATGTCGTGTGATGCTATAGGCACGACATTAATAGATATCCGTATGCATTCACTGCACAGCTCACGGTGATACGAAAAATAAATTCATTTCAAAGGATGGGAAACAATGAGTAGAATGGATAATCTTGCACCTGAAGTGTCTTTAGAAATTCCATATCTAAAAACGAGCGATGATTATGCACAGTTAATCGTCCAAGGATCACCATTCATAATTTTAGGTGGAGAGTTGCATAATTCAGCGGTCTCAACTGAACATGATATTGAAAAAACCTTCGCTCACGTCGCAACATTAGAGTTAAATACAGTATTGGCTCCTGTCATGTGGGAAAAATTTGAGCCTACAGAAGGTACATATGATTTCACATTAATTGACAAGATGATTCGTGAGGCAAGAAGGCATAACATTCGCCTAATCCCACTTTGGTTTGGAACGTATAAGAATGCGTCTTCATCATACACCCCCAAATGGGTTAAAACAGATCATAAACAGTTTCCACGTGCCCAAACAGAAGAAGGCATGATCACAGGCGCGATTAGCCCATTCTCAAAGAATGCTCTGGAATATGACTCACGAGCTTTTACCGCGATGATGCAGCACATCCACGATGTCGATGTCAACCACCACACTGTGATCATGGTTCAAGTCGAGAACGAAGCAGGCATTCTCAATACGACTCGCGATCGATCTCCACTGGCGGAAGAAGCATTCAGACAAGTGGTACCTGATCAACTCATAGAATCGTTAGCAACTTTTCCATGTAACACCGCGAATACAGAACTTCTACAAGCATGGAAAAATAATGGTTGCAAACAGCAAGGTGATTGGCAAAATTTATTCGGTAAGATGGCCGATGAGGTTTTTATGGCATGGCACGTAGCTAGATTCCTCGACCAAATCGCTAAAGCTGGACGAAAGGTATATAACTTACCCATGTTTGCAAACGCATGGATCCAGTCAGGGCCAGGCTATAAACCGGGTGAATATCCAAGCGGCGGACCTGTTGCAAAGGTTTTAGACATATGGAAAGCTGGTGCTCCAAGCATTGATCTCATAGCACCGGATATCTACGACCCACATTTCAAGGAAGTTTGTTCTGACTATGCAATAGAAGGGAATCCTCTTTTTATACCTGAGGCACGGTGTGATAAAACCGCAGCTAGCCGCGTTATGTTCGCCTTAGGTCACCACCGCGCTCTTGGGTTTGCACCGTTCGGTATAGAAGACATCACCGATGCAACGCATCCGCTATCACACGCATATCGAACAATTTCTAGTATGGGCCCAGTATTACACGAAGCACAAGCGAGTGGAGTAACAGGAGCTCTTTGGGAAACAGCAAGCGAAACGAACGATTCAACCGTACTTGATGAAATTCAGTTCGCAATTGTACCTTCGAATAAGATACACGCGGAACATACAAACAATGCTGTTATGTTAATTTCACTTGGCAATCATGAGTTTATTGCGATGGGAATAGGCATACAGATTGAATTTAAGCTCTCCAATAATTCAAAAAACTCAACCGAAATTGTCGAGTTATGCGAAGGCCAGTTTATTGATGGGATATGGACTCCACTTCGCTGGCTGAATGGTGATGAAACGGAGCATGGCACGCGTTTGATTTTCGGATCAGAACTTAAATTACTACGATTTCAGTTATACACTTCTGAATGATTGAGGCATATCAGATACGTGCTTAATAGTAATCTTCATAGCCTTTTGTGTATACTCGCTCTCTTTTGATGATGCACCCTGAGCACACCAAACTTAAATCAGGACTTAGTTGTCCCATATTGTGCTCAAAGCCATTTCCATTGCTTCATTCCTGACTTTTGATAGATCGGCGGCCATATCAACCCAGTATCTACTTGCACAAAGATCATCATTCCTTCATAATCGTGGCCACTACTAAGGTTGCGCTTGCATCATCTACTGAGTGGCGCCCAGTAAGGTCAATATGAAACGCACCGTTGCCCAATCTGTGATCTACCTTCTTGTTGTCATGTCATTCATCGGCACACAGCTTGTTGCATGCGGTGGTGTTGTCGTCTGCATGAATGCCCTAGGGCACCAAGCAATTGAAACAGCCCATAGCGAAAAGCATTGCGTAGATACTGAATCGTCGCATCTAAACCATGGCCACCACGCAGATAGTATATTCCATGACATTAATGAACCTGTATGTAGCGACGCCCCGCTTGAATGGAACATGGTTTATCAAGCAAGCGCCAATTCCACAGCATCTCTCTATGTTACGATACCACTTCAAACAGCATCTATTATCTATACGGCTGATACAGCCACACCACGTATCAATCGTTGCCGATTTGGGTTTATCCCCCCGCCCGAATCCTTCACGTCACTAAAGCTTGTAACAAGCACAGTCTTTCTTATTTGATCCGCACTTATCATGTACAGGCTTATCTGATCCTTTCTATTCGCCTGTAGACTTACTGTTTCGTTGCCACATTTATACGCAACAGTTAATCCATAAACAAAAAACATATAAATGACAGGAGCTTAAGATGCGCCAAAGGTGCTATCTGATCAGCCTACTGAGTACAATTCTCATCAGCGGCTGTACAACTTCGCCCATAACCGATTCATGGTCTGATCCACGACCACTTGGACGTGATCTCACAACATTCAAACCACCTACTATTAATCAATCTCGAAATAAGTTTGTTGAGCAAAGAGAACAGTTCGCGCCACCAAGATCGAAGTTAAAGCTGAAGGATGCCATGTCCGCAGCGTTACTGAATAATCCACAACTCGCGATCTATGCCTATGAAATCCGTGCTTCTGAAGCACGTACGTTACAAACGTCATTGTGGCCGAATCCTGAAATCTCAATTGAAGCGGAGAATATCGGCGGCTCTGGCAGTTATGAGAATATCGATTCGCTTGAAGTCACCGCAGCATTTTCTCAAACCTTCCTGACGGCTGGTAAGCTAAAGAAAGCGGTTCGTCATGCTAATTTACAATCACAGGTTGCTGCATGGGAATATGAAATACAGCGGATTGCACTGCTCACGAATGTTCGGCAGCAATTTGTTGATGTGCTCCTTGCGCAAAGCCGTTTTGAGCTTCTCAAGGAATCACAAGAACTCTCGCAACAAGTTTTTGACCTCGTTAATCGGCGAGCCGAAGCCGGCGATATTCCTGCTGTTGAAGCTATACGCGCTCAAGTTCCACTCGCACGGGCAAGTGTTGAACTGGAGCGAGCAACCTATCAACTAGCTTCCGAACGTATACAGCTTGCAGGTTATTGGGGCGAACCCAATGCTGTATTCGATGTTGCTGACGGAACGCTTGAGGAATTGTATCCGCTACCCGAAATCAGTGAACTTGTCGCACTGATCAATCAGAATCCACGTATCGCAAAACAAACTGTGGAGATCGCTCAGCAGGATGCCGCCATCAGGCTTGAAAAAGCTAATGCGACACCAGATATTACGGCAACTGCCGGGCTTCGTTATTTTAATGATGAAAATGACAGCGCATTTGTCCTTGGGCTCTCATTACCATTAGCAATATTTGATCGCAATCAAGGCAATATATGGGAAGCAAGGTTCAATCGAGCGAAATCTTTGGAAGCGCAGTCTGCGGCTGAGGTTTTAGTCTCAGTTGAACTTGGTCGAGCCTATCAGCAACTCTCTCAAACCCATCACGTTGTATTGAGCTTGAAGAACAAAGTGATCCCACCAGCGCAAGAAGCTTACAACGCAACCAAAGTAGGTTTTGAACAAGGAAACTTGCGGTATTTAGATGTACTTGATGCGCGACAAGCACTTGTTGAATCTCAGATTGAATATCTCGAAGTCCTCGGATCTTACCACCGCACGGTCGCACAGATTGAAGGACTCATTGGGCAATCACTTCGTTCCATTACAAACGAATAAAACAAGAATGTTGGATATAAAATCATGAAAACTATTATCGTAAAAAATCAATATAAAAATAGCGTCGCCATGCTACTATGTTTCACCGTACTTTGTTTTTCACAAGTATTGATGGCACAAGCTGTAGATCCACACGCGGGGCACAATCACGCTGAGGATGATCTTGCTGAAAAACCCACATCGGCACAAATTGACCCACATGCAGAGCACAACCATGCCAATAAGGCCTCTGCAGAAAACACAGGGCTAATAGATAAATCGCAAGTTGATCCACATGCTGGACATAACGATGATCACGAAGATGAAGGTATTACACTTGATGGTCAGCAACTGATCTCATTTGGTATTTCAACCAAACAGGCTCGCTTTGGTGAGTTGTCCCAGATCATTCGTTTACCCGGGGAAATTGTATTCAATCAAGACTTTCTCGCTGAAATCCATCCTGTCGTCCCGGGTATTGCGCAATCGGTAGCGGTGAGCGTGGGTGATAAGGTAAAAGCCGGCCAAACCTTGGCGGTACTACAAAGCCGTGAGCTTGCCGAGGCGCGTAGCCAATATCTTGCTTCCAAAGCTCGTTTTGATCTTCAACAGGAAACGCTTCGGCGCGATGAATCATTGTTCGAGCAAAAGCTTATGGCTGCACGGACGTTGATGGTAAAAAAACAGGCCGTACGAGAAGCTGAAATCGAATTGCAGTTAGCGGATCAACAGCTTCATGCTTTTGGGTACACACATAAGCAAATCCTTAAAACCAGCATGCTTGATGACGGTGAGCTGACGCAATATGCATTGCGTTCCCCGATTGATGGCGTGGTGATACAACGCACAATGACACGGGGCGAAGTGTTTGGTCCGGATGCAGCAGAAGCGCCATTTATTGTCGCAAACACCGATAGTGTTTGGGCAGATCTTGTGATTTATCAAAAGGATCTACCGCGACTACATAAAGGGATGCCAGTCGATATTGAATTCGGCCATGATATCCCTTCAGCAAGCGGAACCATTGCATTCATCAGTCCCGCCATTGACGAAGCAACACGAACAGCCAAAGCACGTGTCATCTTGAACAATAAGCAAAATTATTGGCGTCCCGGCCTTTTTGTGACGGCTTATATCCATGAAGCCACAACAAAAGGCAAGCTCATTGTGCCATTATCCGCAGTACAACAAATCGGTGATGAAGCGGTTGTTTTTGTGAAAACCATAATAGGATTTGAACCCGCCCATGTTCAGCTTGGGAAGCAAAACCAAACGCATGTAGAAATATTAACTGGCCTTGAAGAAGGTCAAACCTACGTTACTTCAGGCACATTCACTTTGAAAGCGCAGATGCAAAAAGGCGACTTCGGTGATGGACATAACCATTAAAGTCTGTTGCAAACCAATCAATCATGCTGCGTTAGCAGCTTTTGCGCTACAACGTCAGACCTCATCATGAGATCTGCAAAACCGCGTCGCGCTAGATAAGGATTCTGACATGGAAAAATTAATCGCTTTTGCACTGCATCATCGGATGTTGATGGTCGTCATGTGTCTCTTGCTGATTATTACGGGGTACTGGAGCTATACCAAATTACCTGTGGATGCGTTTCCAGATGTATCGCCGAACCTGGTACAAGTCTTCACGGTCACTGAAGGACTTGCGCCCGAAGAAATCGAGATGTATGTGACTTACCCGGTTGAAGCAGCGATGAACGGGCTCCCGGGTGTTGAAAAAATCCGTTCTATCTCTAACTTTGGTTTATCCGTCGTCAACATCTATTTTGAAGACGGCATGGATATCTACTTTACAAGAAGACTTGTCGGCGAACGCCTATCCGAAGCGCGTGAACAAATTCCAGAAGGTTTCGGCGAGCCAGAAATGGGACCTATCTCAACTGGCATGGGGCTGGTACTGTTTTATTATCTTCATGATACAACCGGACAATACTCGCTTGAAGAATTGCGATCTATACAAGACTGGATCATCAAACGGAATTTGCAAACTGTCTCTGGTGTGACCGAAGTTCTGGGTATCGGCGGCTACGAGAAACAGTTTCAGATTAATGTCAATCCTGATGCGCTCCTGAGATATGATCTCACACTTAACGATGTGATTGGGCGCATCGAATCAAATAATCTTAATGTCGGTGCTCAGTATATTGAGCAAAATAGTGAAGAGTTAATCGTTCGTTCTGTTGGTCTGGCTAGCAGCGTGGAAGATCTTCGGAACATGGTCGTGAAGACCATTGATGGGACAGCGGTTTATATTCGTGATGTGGCGATGGTTGAAGAATCAGGCGCGCTTCGCCGCGGATTACAAACACTCAACGGTGAATCAGAAGTCGTTGCGGGCATGGTTGTCAAACTTTATGGCACGAATGCTTCTTCGGTCATTGAGGCGGTTGAAAACCAGATCACTAAGATCAATCGCAATCTGCCGGATGGCATTGTGATCAAACCTTACTATCAACAAAAGGATATTGTTGCGGCATCGGTAAAGACTGTAACTGAAGCACTAATCACTGGCGTGGTTCTCGTTGCACTGGTTCTACTCATCTTCATGGGCGGATTCCGTGCCTCAGTTGTGGTCGCAATCTCAATTCCGTTCTCAGTTTTCTTTGCTTTCATTGCTATGTACTATTATGGCTTATCCGCGAATCTCATGTCACTGGGCGGCCTTGCTATTGCAATCGGCATGATGGTCGATGGAACGATTGTGATTGTCGAGAATGTTGATCGGGTGTTCAGATGTGGCAAACCGGGCGATTCAAAATTAAAGCTTGTGATTGACGCTTGCACTGAAGTAGGCCGACCTATTGTGTTTGCCATCTTGATTATCATCATTGTGTTCCTGCCACTGCTCACGTTGCAAGGCGTGGAAGGAAAGACATTTCGGCCGCTCGCCTATGCGGTGTCACTGGCCATGCTGGGGTCATTGATCTTTGCGATTGTTCTTGCCCCTGTATTTAGCGCGTTGCTAATGAAATTCAAGCCGAGTAAGGAAGGCGCTAAGCAAAACAGTGAGCCGTTTGTTGTTCGCCTAATTCTTATTCCGTACTTACCCATTCTCCGCTTTTTTGTGGCGCAAAGATGGGCTGCGGTTCTCATCGCTGTTGGTTTTCTCGCCATCGGCACTGTTGTTTTCCCGCAACTGGGTTCCGAGTTCACGCCTAAGCTGAAGGAAGGCACGATTGTAGTTCGCCTAACCATGGCACCATCGATCTCGATCGCAGAGAGCAAACGTAACGCGATGATTGCTGAGAAGTTGGTTCTTGAAGTGCCGGAAGTTATTGAGGTCACCTCACGTGTTGGACGAGGTGAAGTCGGCGCACATGCCGACCCGATCAATTCTTCGGAAATGTTTGTAGTGCTCAAGGATAAATCAGAGTGGGATGTTCCGGGCGATCAAGAGCGGATCGAATCGCTCATCCGCGAAAAAGTCGACAATCTCCCGGGTATTCGTGCAGCTTTAACGCAGCCGATCGAGATGACGGTTGATGAATTGCTTGAAGGTGTACGGGCGGAACTCGCGATCAAACTCTTCGGTGATGATCTCGATCAACTTAAGGATAAAGCCGATGAGATTGCTGCTGTGGTTAGCAATGTTTCGGGCGCAGTAGACATACAAGTCGATCAAGTTTCAGGCACCCCTCAGCTACTCATCCGACCCGACCGAGAAGCAGTTGCGCGTTATGGTTTGAACATCGAAGATGTGCAACGAACGATCAATGCAGCAGTTGGTGGCATCACTGCGGGGCAAGTCTTCGAAGGTGTACGTCGCTATGATATCTACGTACGGTATCAGGCTGATGCACGTTCAACGCCACAGCAAATCAGTAGCACACTCATTACTACGCCTGATGGCATACGTATCCCACTTAGCGATCTGGCAAGTATCACGCGCATCGTCGGACCGCGACAAATCAAACGTGAGAACAACCAACGATTCATCACGATTCAATGTAATGTGGTGGAACGCGACATAGTTGGATTCGTTGAAGAAGCCCAAAGCATGATTGATTCTGAAATTGAATTGCCTATTGGCTACTTTACAACATGGGGTGGACAGTTCAGATTGCAACAGGAAGCTAACAAACGCCTTCGGATTGTGATCCCGGTCACACTGCTGATTATTGCAATCATGTTGTTCTCATCCTTTGGCTTACTCCGCAATGCGCTACTTATTTTGCTGAATATCCCGCTTGCCCTGGTCGGCGGTGTTGTCGGTTTATACCTCACGGGACAAAACCTTTCGGTCCCTGCTTCGGTCGGGTTCATTGCGCTCTTTGGAATCGCACTTGAAAATGGTATGGTCCTTGTGACATATCTCAATCAGCTCCGCGAACAAGGCGTAGACGTAAACGAAGCCTCCATCAAAGGCGCGTCGATGCGTGTTCGTGCAGTGTTGATGACTGCCATCACCACTGCGTTAGGATTGATCCCGCTGCTGATTGCAACGGGTACAGGTAGCGAGGTACAGCGGCCACTTGCGACTGTCGTGATTGCGGGCTTAGTAACCTCGACTTTCCTGACATTGCTGGTTATTCCATCACTATATAAATGGTTCTCACCACGCAATCTCAGTACTGACGAAGTGAAACCGCTACCCGCCAATATCACCTCATAAATGAAGGCAATGCAGATCAAACCTGCCCGCTGCAAACTCAGAGTTACTTTGGGTTTTCAGCGGGCTTTTGATTGATCTTTTATGTAAAATATATATCCAAAATCACAAAACCGTATTCACACAGAATGCAATCTCCTACTAGAAAAACGACCTTTCCGACGCGTTAATGGGATTTCCGTCAGGGATTTTTGGCTATCGGCTATGGCGGATCTTGCCATATTCCTTATCCTGAAAACATGAAATTAACAGAATGCATGACTCCTTATCGCATCTTGCGATCTCGCTGAATGTATTTACCCTCTCTAACTGATTGAAAGTGTGTTTTGAGTATTGAAGAAATCACAAGACGGCAAGCGTTGCTCGCAGGATTAGCGAGCATGTTTGGGGCTGCTGCTGTTTGCGGTTTGCCTGGGTGCTCACAAAAACCATTTCGCTCGACTCCCCTTCGCTTTTGGAATGGCTTCACTGGCCCTGATGGCCGAAACATACTTTCGTTGGTCCGTAAGTTTAATGAATCGCACACAGGACCTGATGTGTTGATGCAGCGAATGGATTGGGGAACCTATTACAGTAAACTTTTTGTAGCGGGACTTGGCGGACGTGCCCCAGATATTTTTGTGATTCACGCAGATGCGATGGTTCGGTTTCAAGCGGCAGGATTCCTAAAGCCGATCGATGATGTTCTTGCAAATGGTAATCTACCCGCAGACGATCTCGATAAGGATGTGATGGCTGAAGTACGTATCAAGGGGGAAACCTTTGGGCTTCCACTTGATGTTCATCCAATTGGGATGTTCTATAATCGCAATATGCTTTCAGAAATCGGTGCCGATACCGTGCCGGAAGACCCAGAAGGCTTTATGGAAGCGATGCTTCATATACGTGATAAAGCTGGATCAAAACGCTGGGCCTTTGTCTTTAATTGGTTACGTACCGCAGCCTACAGCATCATCCGTCAATACGGCGGCGATCTGGTTGATATAAAATCTCACCAACCAACATTTGCATCTGATGCCAACCTTAAGGCGATGGGTTGGTGTACACGCCTGATCGATGAAGGTATTGCACCCTCGCCCGCTAATTTTGATTCATGGATTGGTTTTAGACAAGGGCGTGTTGGCGTTGCATGGGAAGGCAGTTACATGCTTGAGGATGCTAAACGCCAATCTAATCTTAATTTTGGGATTCAACCAATTCCACGGGTCGGACATCAACATGCAGCTTGGGCTAATGCTCATGTAGTTTGCTTGAGAAATGATCTGGAAGGTGATCGTCTCGCTCAGGCAGTACGATTCATACGGTATCTATCAGACGAAAGCGCATCACGCGCGGTTTCTGGCATGCTACCAGTACGTGCATCAATTCGTCAGCATGAATCAATCAAACAGAATTCGCAATTACAAGGATTCATCCGTTCTATTCCGAGCATCGCACTCTTCCCAAGTGTGCCATATACCTTTGAAATGCTCAGTGAATTTGATGTGGCATTAGAACGTATTTTGAGAAGCGGCAAAGATCCTGCGGAGGCGATGGGGCTCGCGGATCACAACTTAGCTTCTATTGTTGAACGATACCTTCAGAATGGGTGGACGTAAAGCGCATGAGTAAGTTGAAACAGATGATTTGCGATTACGCCTTCATGTCTCCGTACCTGATCCTGTTTGGTGCATTTCTTGTAGGACCATTGATCTATGGCTTGGGATTAAGTTTCATGCGATATGAAATGCTTTCACCCAATCCGCCGGGCTGGATAGGTTTTGATAATTTCGCCGAAGCTTTATCTGATCGCTATTTTTGGAAAGCGCTCTTTGCGACTTTGATGTTTGTGGTTTTGACTGTTCCTTTGACAGTGGTGTTTGCATTGCTGCTTGCCACGTTTCTTACGAAAATTCCAGACGTCCGTGCTCAGTGGTACCGCGCGGCAATCTTCTTACCAACGCTGATTACCATCAGTGTCGGCGGAATCCTTTGGCGATGGTTTTACAACAGTGAGTTCGGCCTGTTCAATGCGTTGCTTGAACCTTTGGGCATCAAAGTGCCGTGGATCAATAGCACCACGTGGGCGATGCCTTCGATTGTTCTCATGACACTATGGTGGACGATTGGCGGGCCGATGATCATTCTGTTTGCAGGCATGAAGCAGATTCCGAACAACTATTACGAAGCTGGATCACTAGACGGCGCCACGGGATATAAAGCATTCATTCATTTGACTTTGCCGCTACTTCGGCCGGTGATGCTTTTTGTGGTCGTGATGTCATTGATTGGCGCATTCCAAGTCTTTGGCCAAACATACATGATCACCTCAGGCGGACCTGAACTATCCACACGTGTGCTGGTGCAGTATATCTACGAAACTGCGTTCTCCAGATATCGCTTGGGCTATGGTGCGGCGATGAGTTGGCTGCTGTTTGTCATCATCGGCATCATCTCTTTCGCTGGCTTCCGAATCATGGGGGAAAAAGACGCATGAAAACCAAACGCCTTTGGCTTGTTGAATTGTTCGTGATCTTCGCGGTCTTTCTCTTTATAGCACCGATTGTGTTGATCTTCATCACCGCGTTCAAGCCGGACGCTGAAATCCTTCAGTTTACTTCAGTATTGCCGAAGAAATTCACCACAGAGCATTTTAATCATGTGTTGGGCAGCCCCGAAGAAATCCCCATCTTTCGTTGGTTGCTAAATAGTATTCTGATCGCGGGGAGTGTCACGTTCTTGGTTTTGACGGTCGATTCACTGGCAGCCTACACCTTGGCACGCCTCAAACCCAAAGGATCAAAACTGATCTTTTCTATTATTGTCGCAACGATGATGGTGCCCGGGCAGGTCTTGCTCGTGCCAGTTTACCTGCTACTCAATTCTCTTGGCTGGATCGATTCACCACTTGCGATGATCGTCCCGGCGGGTGCGGCGGCATTCGGCGTCTTCCTCTTGCGACAGTTTATGTTGAGCATCCCAGTATCATTGGAAGAAGCGGCGGCACTTGATGGTTGCAGTAAGCTTCGTATTTACTGGCATGTCATCCTTCCCAACATCCGTTCAGCACTTGTCACACTTGGCATCTTTACATTTGTTGGCAGTTGGAATGATTTTATGGGGCCACTGATTTTCTTAGAATCACTTCATAAACTCACACTGCCGGTCGGCATTGCACAATTTCAAACAAGCTACTCAACGGAGTACGGCCTGACACTTGCCGCTTGCGTGATCTGTACACTACCAACCGTAATTGTCTTCCTAATCTTCCACCGCCACATCATTGAGGGCTTCTCGATCAGCGGTATGAAAGACTAAACAAAACCTTTGCCGCATTAAAAAACGATCTGACTTGCAATCTCGATCAGACGATCACGATCTCCTTGCCCCATCACACACAACCAACGATCACCTGACTGAGCCATCACCATATTCAGCCCAACACTGAGGTGCGGCATATCATGGATATAAAGTGCTCGATCGCCTTGAAGGATCGTCTCGCCCATCGGCACCGCAAAATCTTCGCCCTCAGCAACCACTACACTCACATGCTCCCTCGACAAACCTGCGGCTTGATACGATACCGCTGCAAGCAAACGAGCATTCTTATTCTGCAAACAACACGACTCTACCAGTAACGGCGATGTTCTATCAGCAAGATTTTTCTCAATCTGCCGCTGTAACGTTTGGTTAAGATGAGCTATATCTGCAACCGCCTCAGTTTGAAGAAGATCAATATGCAATGTAGCAAGATTTGTGATACTGGCATGTGCGGTATTATTCGCAGACAAAATAAAGATCAAGGCTAGCAAACCAATAGCCAAAACAACTGAGGCGGCAGCCGCAAACCGATGCGGCCATGAAAACTTCTGTGTAAAGGATGGCCCTGTGATTGGCAATGCATCTGCAATCCGCTTTTCTATATCGAGCAATTGGCTCTCTTCAGCTGAATGTGCTCGCAGCGCAGCCAAACGGCCTGATGTCGCCTGATCAAGTTGATCTCTTCGAGTTGAATCATTTTCATGCATGTTCATGATTTCACCTCTCGCTTGCGTGATGCTGAACGGACATCTTGAATCTCTGATAACTCAATCATATTCATCTTGATCGCATGCTCATACAGTAATTGCCGAAGCATAGCTCGCCCACGATGCGCTCGAGATTTCACCGTTCCCACAGGTACTTCTAAAATGACTGCTGCATCTGCATGATCGATCTGCTCGACATCAACCAGTAATAATGTCAGCCGTATGGCTTCGGGTATAGCTTTGAGTGCATCAATCACAACCTGATCCGCAAACCGCTCCATGATTGTCTGCGGTGAATCGCCTTGCATAAAAAAGTCGCCAGCTTCTGAAGCGACAGGCTCCTCCCAAGCCTCCTCTGCATCTAGTGAAAAAACCTTCTTATGCTTACGATCTCTTCGATAAAGATCGATATGCGTTCGACGCAAAATTGTAAGCAGCCATGCATGCAAACGAGTTCCAGGATCAAACGTGTGATACGATTTATAGGCACGCATGGCGGTTTCCTGCACCAAATCCTCAGCCGCATGCGGGTTGCGCGCTAGATAGCTTGCTACCCGAAGCAACATCGGCAGGTGTGGACGGAGTTCGTCCTGAAAACTAGGCTGCTGAGGCGACATACCCCATTTCTGTTCTTTCACGTCATCATCCACTCATACTGAACGCAGAGCATGGCCGTTTTGGTTCCACTTTTCGTGCGAAATCTCAAAAAAGCCGATTTGATAAGCATAGTCAATCTATAGATACATACTCGTCCTATAACACATTATGACATTTTTCATGTATCACGTCTAAGGATTGAACCTCAGGTCATGTTTGCCACGTTCATGATAATAGAGATCTTTTTGACAGCGGAGAAACCATGCTTAATCTCAAACCGTGCATACCTATGACATTTATGTCCACTGTCGTGCGGTGCGGGATGATTTTGTTGCTACTTTGTTTATCTGGTTGCGCCGCTGAACCCTTTCAGGATTGGGATGCGGAAACCTATGCCGCGATGAGTGGTGATTGGGGGAAGTACAGCCAATGGGATGGTGAGTTAGAAGCTGCGATTACAAAACGTACCAAACTCAAGCTCACAAAACGGCTCGATGATCCCCCCGCCTCAGACGAAATGATCGATATCACCAAAGGCCTACTTATCACGCCAAACCAACCTAGTACAGAAATTGATCGTGGTGTTGAATGGTATGTACAGGTTGCCCTCGACAGGAACCCTTCTATTCTTGCAGCACGTAATCGTGTACAGCGATTGAAGAACATTGCTCCACAAGTCAGTAGCTTGGATTTTCCTACCGCTCAATTTCAAGCTGGTGAACTTGCACAAACCGCAGCGGGCCAAGTTGAGTTCTTGGCAAATGTTCAACAGAAGGTTCCATTTCCGGGTAAGTTGAAAGCTCGCGGAAAGATTGCACTTCAGGATGCATCCATTGCGGCAGCGGATCTTGATCGTGTTCAACTTCAAGTTATTGCGGATGTTCGCCGTGCGTATTGGCGGTTGTTCTATGCCGTTCGTGGTATTGAAGTCGCGCAAGCCAACTATCAACTTCTAGATCAGTTTCAGCGTATTGCAGAGGCACGCGTCAAGGCAGGTCAAACCAGTATACAGGATGTATTGCGAGCCGCTGTTGAGATTGGTGTGCTTAATGAGCAACTCGTGCGATTCATCGAACAGAAACGCTCATCTACAGCCATGCTCAATCAATTGATGAACCGTGTACCAACCGCGGGTATCACTAGCCCACCACCAGTTGAGATGCAGGATTTTGATATCAATCTCGAGATGATCCTGAAACAAGCTCAAATTTACAGCCCAGAGATTCAAGCTGCTCGTGCCAATGTTGGCAAATATAGAGAAGCACTCAAGCTGGCACGCTTGGAGAACTACCCGGACTTCCTATTCGGCTTTACATATGCACCTGTAAGATCGAACGGTCCAGTTGCTGATATTAATGGTAATGATCAGTGGTGGTTTACTGTGGGCTTTACGATTCCAATCTGGTTTGAGCGCATTCAAGGCGCAAAATATGAAGCCTTCTACGGTGTTAAAGAATCGCTCGCTTCATTGCGAGAAGCAAACAATGTTGTTGCTTTTAGAGTGATTGATGCCATTGCGAATGTCGAAGCGCAGCGTGATGAAGTGATTTTATTCCGTGATCAGATCTTGCCGCAAGCACGCCAAACACTCGAATCCTCCGTCAGTGGTTATCAAACCGGCGAGCTTGATTTCCTTACGCTCATCGACAACTGGCAACAATTGCTCCGATTTGAATTACTCCAATATCAAAACTTGACTGAGCTGGAACAAGCTTTTGCCGATCTGCGCGAGACGATCGGACGTGATGTGCGTGTCCGTCAAGGCAACAACGGCCAACGGGACATCAACACACTCATCGAGCAGGAAGTCTCGGGGGAATGGCCGGGCAAAGCAAAACAAATCGAACTTGAGAATGAAGAAAAGATGGATCAATCACCGGATATGCAATAGATGTGCGGTAGATTGGCCTTCACATGAAACATGATATGTGGTGTTTAAGAGGAAAAGATTGGATAGGTTACGTATGAGACGTTGGATCATTTTCATACTTATTATGGCGATATTGATCATTGGTATTGTGATCGGTATATCGATCCGTTCAAACACAAATCCCCCGAAGAACGAAATTTCGCCACCATCTCCCGCTACACAAAAACTGTATACCTGCTCGATGCATCCACAAATACGCCTTGAAGATCCCAATGCTAAATGCCCACTCTGTGGCATGGCCTTAATCCCAGTACCTGGAACTGAGATCAATCATGAATCCATGGCTCCCGCCACCATGCCAACCGGGACGCAACCCGCAACTCAGCCAGCAACTCAACCTGCCAACAACCGAGAATTAACACTCAGCCCACAAGCAGTTGCGCTACTGGATATTGAAGTTACACCGGTATATCGAGGCCCAGCTATTTTAGACATCATGTTGGTCGGGAAAATTGATTATGACGAAACGCGATTGAGTTATATTACCGCATGGTTTGGCGGACGACTTGACCGTTTGTTCGTCGATTACACCGGTACACCAGTTCGTGCAGGTGATCATCTTGCCGAGATCTATAGTCCCGAAGTTTTTATCGCACAGGAAGAGCTTATCCAAGCGCTGCGTGCACAAGAAGACATGCCGAGAACGTCGAGCTTACAGGTACGCCGAACCAATCAATTACTATTATCCGCTGCACGTGAGAAATTGCGGCTATGGGGCCTTAGTGATACACAAATCAAGGATATTGAAACAGCAGGCAAAGCCAACGAAAGAGTTACATTACACGCATTGAGCAGTGGTGTGGTCGTCAACAAAAATGCAAACCAAGGTTCATATGTAGAGACAGGCACGCGTATCTATACCATTGCTGATCTATCGCGCGTTTGGTTAATTCTTGAAGCGTATGAATCTGATCTTATCTGGCTGCGTTACGGTCAAAAAGTGATGTTCACGGTAAAGGCATATCCGGGACAAACCTTTGAAGGAACGATTGCTTTTATCTCACCGGTACTGAACGAGGCAAGCCGTACGGTACAGGTGCGCGTGAACGTGATCAATCATGACGAGATGCTCAAGCCAGGTATGCTTGCTAAATCAATCGTGAAGGCAACTGCAGGTGGCGGCGGACGAGTCATCGAACCTGCATTGGCAGGAAAGTATATTTGCCCAATGCATCCAGAAGAGGTTAAGAATACGCCTGGTATATGCAGTATTTGTGGCATGCCATTGGTCAAAGCCGAGGAACTGGGCTATGTGAGCGCTGAAGAATTCAAGGATGAGTTGCCACTATTGATTCCAAAATCAGCGGTATTGCTGACGGGAACACGAGCCGTCGTTTATATCAAAGTGCCCGGCCGTACTACTCCCACATTCGAAGGCAGAGAAATTACACTCGGCCCACGTGTCGGCGATCAATACATCGTTGAAAGTGGTTTGCAGGAAGACGATCTTGTCGTCACTTCAGGTAATTTCAGTATCGACAGCGCCCTGCAAATTCAAGCAAAACCAAGCATGATGTCTCCTAAAGGTGGCATCGCCCCTCCATCGCATATGAATCATATGCCTGCAACTCAACCTTCAAATCATACACCTTCCAATCATCCCAATACACAACCCGCACCTGGTACCATGCCCGCCACCCAGCCCTCAGCCACACAACCTTCACATGAAATGGACAATCACTTCGCAGAATCATTTCCTTTCCCAGCCGCCATCGTCAATAAACACACATCATCAGTTGAGGCCGAGCAAAAATGAATACGCCTCATGATGAACTGGAATTCAGGCACGAAAGCCTGCTCAATCGATTGATTGGTTTTTGCATTCAGCAAAAGCTCGTTGTTTTCTTGATGATCATTCTGATCGTTGGCTGGGGTTTGATGGTTGCGCCTTTTGATTGGAATCTGGGTGGATTGCCGCGAGATCCGGTGGCTGTCGATGCAATTCCTGATGTCGGTGAAAACCAACAGATTGTATTCACCGACTGGGCGGGTCGAAGCCCACAAGATGTTGAAGATCAGATCACCTATCCGTTAACCGTCTCATTACTCGGCGTACCCGGCGTGAAGAGCGTTCGCAGCTTTTCGTATTTTGGCTTCTCCACAATCTACGTCATCTTTCATGACAACGTCGAGTACTATTGGTCACGTAGTCGGCTCCTTGAAAAACTTAGTAGCTTGCCTACCGGCACACTCCCCGATGATGTCAACCCCAGACTCGGTCCCGATGCGACCGCGCTCGGACAAGTTTACTGGTACACCCTAGAAGGCCGAGATCAAAACGGCAATCCTTCCGGTGGATGGAATCTTGAAGAACTACGCAGCCTGCAGGATTGGTACGTTAAATATGGACTAATGTCCGCACAGGGTGTCGCAGAAGTTGCTTCCATCGGTGGCTATGTACGTGAATATCAGATTGATGTCGATCCAGATGCAATGCGTCTTTACGACGTTACATTAGAAGATGTATTCAGTGCGGTTCGAAATTCAAATCTCGAAGTTGGAGCCCGTACGATTGAGGTCAATCGCGTCGAATATTTCGTTCGAGGAGTTGGCTGGATTCAAGGTGAAACGGATCTTGAACAAGCCGTCATTAAATCTGTTAACAACGTACCAGTCACATTGAATGAAGTTGCCAACGTCACGATCGGTCCCGCTGAACGGCGAGGCGCACTGGACAAAGGTGGTGCGGAAGCTGTGGGCGGCGTTGTTGTTGCTCGCTTTGGTGAAAATCCACTTGAAGCAATCAACGACATCAAGAACAAGATTGCGGAACTGACCCCCGGATTGCCCAGCAAAGTTATTATTGATTGGGAAAAAACCAATCCAAATATCGTACGTGATTTTGCGATAAATCGTGGATTTCAAGCCTATCTCGGGCAAGGCCTGCAAATCAATCAAGATGCATGGCTGAACTTCACCAATACTCATTCACCAAATGAATGGCCAGCATGGCTTGGCCGTAGCACTGTTACAATCGTCCCCTTCTATGATCGAAGCAAACTCATCGGCGAGACTCTGCAAACACTCAACGATGCGCTCATCCAACAAGTGCTGATTACCATGATCGTTGTCATCATCATGGTGTTTCATCTCCGCGCCAGTTTGATGATCAGCATCACACTACCACTCGCGGTACTCATGGCTTTCATAGCCATGAAACTCTTCCATGTTGAAGCGAATATCGTCGCGCTCTCTGGCATCGCCATCGCGATTGGTACCGTCGTCGACATGGGAATCGTACTTACGGAAAACATCCTCAAACATCGTAATGAAGCAACCAAAAATCATTCAAGCGCGCAAGTGGTGTATGCGGCATCGACAGAAGTCGGCAGTGCAGTCCTCACCGCGGTCATGACGACCATCGTCAGCTTTATTCCCGTCTTTACCATGATCGGCTCAGAAGGGAAGCTGTTTCGCCCGCTTGCATTCACCAAAACCTTTACCTTGATCGCTTCAATCATTGTCGCGCTCACTGTCATCCCCCCTCTCGCGCATCTGCTTCTTTTTATACGAAAAAGAAAAAAGTCTCCACCGCAACCGTACCCCAAAAAACGCAAACAAATAGGCACCATTGGCAAAATCCAATCTCTTATTCAGCGAATGAAAAATGCAATTCATTCAGAGCAGCTAAGAACATTCTTTATCAAATGCCTCAACATCATCGTTGCCGTGGTTATTGGCATTTTTCTTAGTTTATTATGGAAACCTTTTGGGCCTACTGCCGGATGGATACCAAACTTTCTTTTCATCACACTTATGATCGGTGGATTGCTCGCTGCATTTCACGGATTCATCCTTGCCTATCCAACGCTTCTTCGCGCATGTCTTCGCATGAAATGGATTTTCCTCAGTGTGCCTGCAACCATTGTCGTTGTTGGACTCTGCATTTGGCTAGGTTTTTCAACCATTTTTAGCTTTATACCCTTCGGTGTACATATCGCGGGCGGCAATCGCGCCGCGATAGAATCAAGCCGTCCGTGGCAATGGGGCATAACAACTTTTCCTGGGCTTGGGCGCGAGTTTATGCCGGCCCTTGATGAAGGATCATTCCTTCTCATGCCCACAACCATGCCGCATGCTTCACTCGGACAAACGCTCGAGATGATGAAGCAGGTCGACGCAGCCGCTGCAAGTATTCCAGAAGTCGAGCAGGTTGTCGGCAAGATTGGCCGCATTGATTCTCCCCTCGACCCCGCACCAATCTCTATGCTCGAAAGTATCGTTTACTATAAGGATGAGTTCACCATCAACGACCAAGGTGAACGTATCCGGCAATGGCGTGAAGAAATTCGCAGCCCAGATGATATCTGGCGAGAAATCCAGAAAGCAACCGCGATCCCAGGCGTCACCGGCGCACCTAAACTACAACCCATCGAAACACGCCGCATCATGCTCGAAAGTGGCTTTCGGGCACCAATGGGCATCAAGGTACGTGGCCCTGACCTTATCACCATTGAAAAAACGGTGCTTGAACTCGAAGCATTGCTCAGAGAAGTACCCGCAATTGAAGCTTCAACTGTCAATGCCGATCGTGTTGTTGGCAAACCTTATCTTGAAATCAATATCAATCGCGATGCCATTAAACGCTATGGCCTCTCCATTAGCGATGTACAAAACGTGATTGAAGTTGCGGTCGGTGGCGTGACTATCACTCGTACCGTCGAAGGGCGCGAACGCTACGGCGTCCGTGTGCGCTACCTCCGGGAACTGCGAGATTCACCTGAAACCCTTGGCCAAGTGCTCGTTGCTACACCTGATGGCCAACAAATCCCTCTCATTCAATTAGCAGATATCGACTATGCCCGCGGACCACAGATGATCCGCAGCGAAGATACCTTTCTTGTCGGCTACGTAACATTCGGACCTAAGCTTGGCCTTGCTGAAGTTGATGTTGTTGAACAAGCAAAAAAATTCTTAGATACAAAACTTAGTAATAACGAACTCATCTTACCTGCCGGTGTTAATTTCCTATTCGCGGGTAACTATGAAAATCAAATCCGCGCAAGTAAAACATTACAGATTGTTTTGCCGGTTTCACTCTTCATCATCTTTATAATTCTCTATTTCCAATTCAAAGAAGTAACCACCACCTTGATTGTATTTTGCGGTATTGCTGTCGCATGGTCAGGTGGCTTCATTCTCATCTGGTTATACGGCCAAAGTTGGTTCTTAGATTTTAATCTATTCGGGCACAATCTTCGTGATGTTTTTCAAGTACGGCCAATCAACCTCAGTGTTGCGGTATGGGTAGGATTTCTTGCACTCTTCGGCATTGCAACCGATGATGGTGTGGTGGTCGCCACCTATCTCAAACAACAATTTGCGAATAAGAAAGTAACAACAAAAACTGAAGTTCAAAAATTAACTGTTGAAGCTGGGATGCGCAGAGTTCGCCCCTGCTTGATGACTACAGCAACCACCATCCTCGCGCTTCTGCCAGTACTTACAGCCTCTGGGCGAGGTGCCGACATTATGATCCCAATGGCAATCCCAAGCGTCGGCGGTATGCTTATCGAAATCATGACCATGTTCGTCGTCCCCGTTCTCTACTGTATGATCAAAGAATACAAACACGCGTAGCCTTCAACGGCATAAATAACTCATGACTGATTACGATACTCCCCCGGTGAACATTGACATACAGATTGAAAGACACGACATAGATGCGATGAACTGCTGAACCCAGTTGTAAACGCAATCTGCTTTACTGACATATGTGTGCACTTCAATAATCGTTTCGCTCGACCAATGCGGCAAGCAATCAACTCGTCTAAAATACTACGACCACATATAACGTTGAAATATCGCTCCAAAGTCCGCCTCGAAACCGGAAACTGATCCGCCACATCCTGCACAGAAATCTGCCGATGCCCATGATTCCAAATAAATTGTATCGCCTGCTGCGTCATACCCTCCTCTGATAGTTGTTCCACTGCAGTGCTATTCTCTCGATGGCCCTCCTTCAACACATCTCCCTCGCGATCCAACACATAAGACATTAAACGCAATGTATGCGGCAATACCTCTATTGGATACTCAAATTTCGAAGCGCAAACATGACGAATAATGTGACGACACTCTGCTTTAACTTTCTGTGGACTAGAGCATATTATCAACGGCTTATCAGGTGATAACAAACCTTGATCCTGCCAACGATAGAGAACCTCTCCGTGAAGTGAAATCCAATACTCAGACCACCCTGTTTTCGTATCTGGCCTATATCTATGCCAACGATCAGGAAACAAAACAAGTAATGTCCTCGGCTGAATTTTAAGTTGGCCGGTCTCATATGATTCAAAAACACCGTACCCATCATGGATATAGATAACCTGATATTCTGGAAGCACCCTGCCTTTCTGCCATGTGAATTGATATAGATGTGGATGAATACCCTGTGGGTACTTCGCCCCTATTGGCACATGTGCACTCCCCGCTCCGGTCACATAGAGCGACTGCGTCATGGTATCTTCGTTGATTGGCAAGTAGCCACTGGTTATTTTTGACATATTAAAAATCTATCCACCAAATAGTATTATGTCGTATTATGTATACGTTATTATTTAATAGTCACACAATAAACTGATTTTTACAATATTTTTAAATATTATTTGTCGTAATATAAGAATTTCTTCTTCCCCTTCATACAGAGATCGAGACTATACTCATTGCATACTCAGACGAAAGGAATCCCATGTCTTTCAATCCCGATCTCGTTGAACACGCGTATGAGATCGCTAAAGAGCAATTTCACCAATATGGCGTCGACACTGAAATCGCCATGCAAGTCGTTGCGCAAATTCCAATATCACTTCACTGCTGGCAGGGTGATGATGTCGCTGGTTTTGAGCACTCAGATACCGCTCTGGGTGGCGGTCTTGCAGTCACAGGAAACTATCCCGGCAAGGCAACCGACGCCGATCAGCTACGGCAAGATCTGAATCAAGCATACGCACTTATCCCCGGCAAACACCGACTTAACCTCCATGCTATCTATCTTGAAACCAATGGCAAAAAAGTTGATCGTAACAATATCACACCCACCCATTTTTCACGTTGGATCGATTGGGCAAAACAAAACAACATTGGACTCGATTTTAATCCCAGCTGCTTCAGCCACCCACTTGCCAACAGTGGATTCACGCTTTCCCATCAAGATGTGCATACTCGGCAGTTCTGGATCGAACACTGCATTGCATCAAGAACAGTTGCGGCAGAAATGGGCAAACAAACCGGCTCACCGTGCGTCAACAATATCTGGATACCCGACGGTTTCAAAGACACACCAATCGATCGCAAAACGCCGCGTGACCGACTGACACAATCATTGGATTCCATTTTCAAAATTAAACATGATCCCAATCACCTTCTAGATTCTGTTGAAAGTAAACTCTTTGGTATTGGTTCAGAAAGCTGCGTAATCGGATCGCATGAATTTTATCTTGGATACGCAATAAGTCGAAAAAAACTCTACTGCCTTGATGCCGGACACTTCCACCCCACCGAAGTAATCTCTGACAAAATCTCTTCCGTCATGAATTATCTGGACCAAATCCTGCTGCATGTCAGTCGAGGTGTTCGATGGGACAGTGATCATGTTGTCACGCTCAACGATGAATTGACTGCTATTGCGCAGGAGATTGTTCGCAGCAACTATACTAACCGCATACATATCGGCTTGGATTTTTTTGATGCCAGTATCAATCGCATTGCTGCATGGGTCATTGGCACTCGAAACATGATTAAAGCACTTTTGATCGCACATCTTGAGCCAATCCAGCAAATGCGCCAAGCTGAGATAAACGGTGATTTCACCGCACGACTTGCGCTACTTGAAGAATCAAAAACACTTCCCTTCGGGGCGGTATGGAACTACTATTGCCAAAAGAACAATGTACCTACCGAATCGGAATGGCTTACGGAAGTTCGTAACTATGAATCTGAGGTGTTAAGCTTGAGAGGATGACTGCGTTTCTCTCTCACTTAAAGCTTTAAATGCAAGAATTGCGGCCCCTTTACAGGCTGGCTCTTCACAATCGCTTGCATGCATTGCCACACCAAGTATGCGCGACTTCATCCCCCGCCAAAGTGAGCTTTTTGATGCACCGCCAACGCAAACAATTTCTCTAGGCAACACATCCCCACATAATGCTTCACACAGATCCTTAAGTTCATCCGCAACACCCACCATAATTGCAGCAACAAACTCACCTGCACAAACCGTCCCATCTCCCCCTATAAAAACCGGCTCGCACATTAGCCTCGACTGATCACGGTCAAGCTCGATTTGTAGCCTGCGGGAGCAAATATGCTGTAATTCCACATTCATTGCTTCAAGGTCAATCGTGATATCGTTCGCAATCTGGTATTGCTCAATGAATCCACCCCCTACGATCGAAAAACACATTTGATAATACTGGCCCGGACTTTCTGCTGGACCAACAAAGATTTCCCCACCATCGCTGAATTCAAGATTGCTTTGATTTGTTCGCCTCACGACTGACAAAACCGTACCTGTGGTTTCGCATAACTCACCCGGCTCGCGAACGCCAGCCCCAATCACACCTGCATATTGATCTAAGCAACCAAGTACAAAACGACAATCATGGGGCAATCCTAACATAGATAGCCAATCCTGATCGATCACGCCCAAATCCTGCCCTGCCCATCCTAATTCCGAAAAGGCCAAGCAATCAATTCCTAGTTCTGATATCACATCCTCTCGCCATGCATACTTATGAATATCAATCAGGCTTGTTAATGCAGTACCACCCAACTCCGCAACCCATTTCCCCGTGAACAGCCAAGTGAGATAGTCGCTCATCAGCGCAACACGATGCGCCCTCGCCCATCTGTCATAATCATACTTTTTGATTCCGTTCAATTTCGCTGGCAATACACCCACAGAATTAATCCTTGGCATCCCCGTTTCTGCATATTTATTCAACGCATTGACTTGCCGTACCAACTCTACATCATGCTGATATTGAGCATCATTCCACACTAACATTGGCCCTAAAGGCCGATCCTTCTCATCCAACAATAGAAAACTATTGGCCTGAGAAGAATAACTCACTGCCTGCACCGCTTCACGTGAAACTTTCGGATCACCTAATACAGATTGAAGCAAACGCTTCACAGTACCCTGAAACACGCAAGCATCAATCTCTCGCTCACCATCCGGTCCATTCTTAATTGGCGTGCGGACCCTTCGAACAGCAACCAACTCGCACTGTTCATCAAAGACTGCTGCCTTAAAATTCGTTGTCCCAAGATCAATTGCTAGCACATGGCCCATGCCCAACCTCACTTTCCATCAAGCCCGCATACAATCGATTTGTTATCGCAACCAATCGTTCCCCGCTTTCAGGACTCGCATAAATCGCATTACACGCTTCATATCCGCCCTCCTGTATCGCTTGCGTCGTCACCAAATACCCCTGCATCTCACCATTTGCACAAGTCATGATATTGATGTGCCCGCAATACGCCTGACATGCGATCGCAAATTCAACAAATACCTCTGCTGGCCATGCGCCCCAAACCGAATCACCAATTCGAAATAATTGAATCTCAGCAGGGTTTGTCATTGCAACCGCATGTTCAAGCCGCCCATCTTGCGCAGCATAAGTTAAACCCAGTATTTCCTCCGCACCAAACCAGTCACATTCAGCCGTTCTTATCTCCGCCTCCGCCTCCCCTGACTTGCGCATCAGATCAAGCTTCTCCTTTGCATCTTCAGATGCTCTCTTTGCCACTCCAACACTAGGTAATTCACGCACCGGCAATGCCACACAATCCATACATGCATCAACACAAACATGACCCATTACTTCCGCAGAATTAATAACATCACAAATTTGATCTGCCAGAATCTTGCCCAACCGCTTAGCCTCTTCCATATTGTTTGCCTTTACCACATGTCGCGGACTTTGATTGCCAGCAGCTCCCATGTGATAAACAAACACACCTTCACTAAGTACTTTTTCTTTTAATATAGAACGTGCCAACCCCGGAAAGTCACCGCTAATCATACGTGAATCTTCATGAAGCACTGTCGGATGCATGGCGCAAACCGCCATCACGCCGATGATCTTATGATTGACATTAGACTCTGCAATAAGAACAGGCAATTTCTTGATCGATGGCCCTTCTGGATCGCGTCGATTGGTTCCTAAACCTGCCATATCCCCTTCGCCATATCGAAGTACCGCAGTTTGTTTGTTTTCAATCGCACCAACCGCCGCATCAACAATTCTACTCGTAATAAATTCAATCACCTCCGCATCTGGTTTCGGCTCAACATTATCCTCATCATGATGTGCCAAATTCACAATCACAGGACCAGAATGCGTATGCGTTGCCGTAATCATAATACATCGCCCCGGCAAGCCCGTTCGCTGTTCAATCATCTGGCGTGCTCGCCTCACCATGCCCTGTGTCACAAAAATCAGATCGCAGCCAACAAATACAACCTCTGAATTGCCATCAGAAATACACATAGCAGAAGCTAGCAAATGATCGTTAATTCCCTCACTTATCCGATCAACGTGTGGGTACCCATGCAAGAAAAAGGGTTGAGGCGGCGTAATCTCCACCTCAAATACACCAACCTGATAATGTGGGGATTGATCGTAATTCTCTATATTTTCAGACATTACATATAACTCCGCCACCACAGCGAGTAAAATGATGTTGACTTTTGTTCATTTTAAACAATAATGCATCATAATGACACATTCAATTACAACAAGTCCCGATAGCAGACGCAACAGAATTCTTGACCTGCTTAAAAAGCATGGTGAATGCAGCATCGACATGCTTGCCGATGAATTTGGCGTCAGCGGTATGACCATCAGGCGTGATCTACAAGAACTCTGCGACAGCAACAAAGCAATCCGCACGCACGGGGGGGCCGCCCCTGCCGCGCGCATCAGCTTCGAGTTCCGCTTTCTTGAGCGTTCCCAACAGAATGCATCTGAAAAACGCAAAATTGCAGAGATCGCTACAGCACTCATCCAACCGGGTGACTCTGTCCTGCTTGATTCCAGTACGACCACCCTCCAAATCGCAAAACACCTCAAACACATTCAAGATCTCCGCGTCATTACAACATCACTTCCCATCGCCTCTGAATTGTTCGGCCTCGACAACATCGACGTCATCATCATTGGCGGGCAACTCCGCAAAGATTCTCCCGACCTCATCGGTGCCATTACCGACAACAATCTTGACTTATTAAGGGCAGACATTGCCTTCATCGGCGTCGATGCGATCGACCTCCAAGGCAATCTATACAATAACTCACCCGACTTAGGTCGTATGCTAAAACGAATGTCTTCCGCTGCCCTTCGTGTTTATGCCGTCGCCGACCATAGCAAAATTGATCGTACCTCACTCATGCGATTTGGTAATTTGCGTGACTGGCAAGGGCTTATTACGGACAGTTTACTCGATAAAAATGCTACGAAACGACTAGAATCCACTGGCGTTAAGATACTTCAAGCACAGTAACCAACACCCACGACTCATAGGAACAGACACATGCACCCCGGTGCAAATTGGCTTATCAAGAACGTCCGCTTATTACTTCCAGATCGTATTCAAGCTGAATCGTCTGTCTTGATTTGCAATGGCCAGATTGATCAAATCTGTGCCAATCAAGTACATCCCAAAAGCCCTCCAAGCAACTTGAATATCCTTGATGGACAAGGCGCGTTATTAACACCCGGTCTTATTGATTTACATACTCACGGTATTGAAAACTATCTTTACGAAGCATCTCCAAGTGATTTACTTTCAGGCATGCAAGCTCAGTCAAAGTATGGTGTCACCAGTATTCTGCCCACAATCTACCGCCTATTCTCAAAAGATAAATTACACAAGATTTCGGGACTTGCTGCTACACTCAAAGCCAATCACCACTATTCACCCGGCTTCCATTTCGAAGGGCCATTTCTTGCACTCCCAGGAGCTGGTGCAGAAACAGTCCCTGGCGATATTGTTTTGCTGAAAGAGATTATTGCTGCTGCTGACGGCACATTAAAAGCGATGTCCATTAGCCCTGACACAAAAAATATTATCCCCATCATTGAAACACTAAAAGACTATGAAATAAGTGTTTTTATGACACATACTCAAGCAACAACCACACAAACTCAAACTGCCATCCAAGCTGGGGCCCACCATGCGACTCACTTTTATAATGTTTTTTATCCCCCAGAAGAAACCGAGCCTGGCGTACGTCCTGTCGGCATCGTTGAAGAAATACTTGCGGACAAAGACACAACCGTAGACTTTATCTGCGACGGCACCCATGTCCATTCATCTGCGATTAAGGCCGCTATTGCAGCCAAATCAACTGAGCAAGTCGCACTCATAACAGATTCCAATATTGGTGCAGGGCTTGATGAAGGCATCTACGAAATTCCGGCGTGGAATATGACCATACAAACACGCCACAATAATGCCGCTCGTATCCATGCCCCTAATACCAAGCAGCACGGTTCACTTGCAGGCAGTACTTTAACCATGAATAAAGGGATGCAGAACCTGTTCAAATGGATTGACCTTCCTGAATCACAAATATGGCAGATGGGTACATCAACGCCTGCAAACATTATCCAGATGAAGAACAAAGGACGGATTGTAGTTGGAGCCGATGCAGACCTCGTTCTATGGAATCCGGATCATCACAATTTACAACCTGACTTCACTTGGCTTCAGGGCAAACTCACGTATCATTCTGATTCGCAAAGCTATCTGATTCAGCAGAACACAAATAAAATCACACAATGAGGGAAACATGACCACGCGAACATCAACATTTACTTATCAGCCTTCAAACACAGTGCCATTTAGAGATATTGACGCAATTAATCGATGCCGTCAGATCACACGTGATGATATTGATAAGCACCCCAATCCTGACTTCAAAATCACAGTCATGGAAGATATTGACGTCGAACCCTACTTTGTGGCAGACCTTTTTTCACTAATCTCCAAAACAAGAGAAGAGAATCGCAAATGCGTATTACTTCTTCCAAATCCTTGTCCGACCTACCGCCATGTTGCACACCTCATTAATCAAAACCAAATCAATTGTGATCATGTATGGATGTTCGCATTGGATGAATACGCCGATCAGGATGGCAACATTGCCCCGTCTAATTGGGAGTTTGGTTTTGTCAATTCACTACGGTCATTCTTTTGGCAAAATATTGACGAGCATCTCCGCCCACCACTAGAACAGCTGATCGGACCAAACAATACCAATATCGACCATTACCTAGATCTCATGATGGATCTTGGCGGCATCGACAAATCATATTCCGGTCCTGGCTGGACTGGACACATGGCCTTCATTGAACCTGATGCCCCAGAATTCGACTTACCTCTGGAAGACTGGAAAGAAGCCAGTACACGTATTGTCACACTCAGCCCATACACCATCGCACAAAATTCATTGCACGGATGTTTTGGTGCAAGCGGCGACCTCGCTGCTGTACCACCCAAAGCCGTTACCATTGGCCCTAAAGAAATTCTCACTGCCAAGGCGCGAATGGAAATAGCCGCACTTGGTGTGCACGGCACATGGACCAGCTGGCAAAGGCTCATAGCTCGCCTCTGCTACCACGGACCTATCACACCCAAACTACCCAGTTCCATCCTGCAAACAGTACCAACCGAAGTGATCATCAGTGAAACCGTTGCCCAAAATATTGAACCGACGTGGGACAAAGGCTATTAATCGTGATCACTAACCCTTTACCTGTACTAAAGTAACAAAATCACAAGGCATTAAAAATTTTTGCCTACAAATGTTAATTATGAACAATATTGAACACAATTAGGTACAACAACATGACTACAACGACTGAATTTTCAACACTCTCATGGGGTCAAGTAGACCTGAACAAGGTTCCCGAAATCAATACGCCCCTACCCGGCCCAAAATCCGTGGCCTACCATGACCGATGCACGGAGTATTTCAAAGGACTTTCCGGCCAAGTCAAACTCTTTCCTGTTACCTTCACAAAAGGTGAAGGTTGCGTACTGCAAGACGCGGACGGCAATCAATACATTGACTTTTCATCAGGCATCTATGTCACAACGCTTGGACACTGTCATCCCAAGATCAGTGAAGCCATCGCGCAACATGCCAAAACACTTATGAACGCGCATGACTTTACCACACCCATCAAAACAGCTTTATGCGAAAAACTCGCAGAGGTTCTACCAGGTGACCTTAACGGCTTCCAGTTTTATGATTCAGGCACAACCGCAGTCGAGGCCGGCCTTCGCGTACTCCGAGCCGCTTCAAACAAAAACGAGATTATCTCCTGCTTTTATGATTACCACGGAAAATCATATGGCAGTGTTTCGCTCGGCCATATCCGTAGCTCCGTCTACGGCTCCGTCCGTGCCCCCGGTATGCATATGGTCCCGCGACCCGATGTGTATCGCCCGATCTGGGTAGATGAAAACGGAACAATTGATACCGATGCTTACATCCGATTTTATGACGAGTACATCAACAAAGGCACAGTTCACGACGTTGCCGGCTTCTGTCTCGAACCGATTCAAGGTTGGGGCGGTACTGTCATGCCACCCGATGATTTCTTCCCAAAACTGCGGCAATATTGTGACGATAAAGGTTTGCTGCTCATGATCGATGAAGTACTGGCTTCATGGGGACGAACTGGCAAGTGGCTTTGCATGGAACATTGGGATGTTACTCCCGACATCGTGACCATCGGCAAAGGCTTCGGCAATGGATTCCCTGTAACCTGCGTGGCTGTAAGTGAGAAGTACAAAGAAAGCTTTGAAGCCATTAGCGCGTCAAGTAGCTACGGCGGTAACCCTATGGCATGTGCAGCAGCACTGGCATCAACCGAAGTCATTGAAGAAGAAAACCTCCTCGAACACGCAATGCATCTTGGCGACATCGCCAACAAACGCATGGAGAGAATGCTCAATGAACACAACATTGTCGGCGATGTTCGAGCTAAAGGGTGCCTGATGGGCATTGAACTCGTGAAAGATAAATCCACGAAAGAACCTTTCAACGAAGCAGGTGCGATGGTGTACAAGAAAGCATTCGCAAAAGGGCTTGCTTGGATTCCTGCCGGACACATCTTACGCATGAGTCCACCAATTGTCATGGACGACGACACACTGCTTAAGGGCCTCGACATCATCGACGAAGCCATCGGCGAAACCGCACAAGAACTTGGCTACTAAACCACCACAGGGAGGTGGGGATGAATTGTATTTCACCCCGCCTCTTTTTTAATAATCGAGCAAACTATGAAAACAATACGTTTTGGAATCATCGGCTGCGGCCTGATGGGTAAAGAATTCGCCTCCGCAGCCGCCCGATGGTGCCATCTACAAGACATGCCCGCAAAACCCGAGATCGTCGCAATTTGCAATCGATCTGATAAGCCATTTCCATGGTTCAAACAGCATTTCTCAACTATCAAGCAATTTACGCACGACTATCGTGATATTTTGAATAATGATGAAGTTGATGCTGTGTATATCGCTCTGCCACATCATCTACATGAGGAAACTTATGTTGCCGCTATTAAAGCAGACAAACACCTGATGGGTGAAAAGCCATTCGGGATCGATCTTGAAGCAAACAAAAATATTCTCGATTGTATGGCCAATCATCCAAATGTCTTTGTACGATGTGTCTCACAATTTCCATTTTTTCCCGCAGTACAAAGAATTGGTGAAATGATTGAATCCAAAGCCTTTGGACAAATCATCGAAGTAAGAAGTGGCTTTCTTCACAGTTCAGATCTCAATGTCAATAAACCAATCAACTGGAAACGCCAAATTGAATTCAATGGTGAATATGGTGTACTCGGTGATCTTGGTATGCATGCGTGCCATGTCCCAATCCGTGCTGGCTGGAATATTGGTCGCGTACATAGCATTCTAAGCAATCTTGTTACATCACGATATCAAGATCAATCCCGTACAAACAAAGTACCTTGCGAAACATGGGATAACGCATCACTACTCATCGAATGTATAGACGAAACAACATCATCAACTTTTCCATGGGAACTAAAAACACAACGTATCGCACCTGGTGAAAAAAACAGTTGGTACATTGAAATTCTTGGCACCAAACAATCGGCAAGATATAACACAGCCAATCCTAAGCAACTACTCCTGCTGAATAGCGATGAAGCAAATCAAACCTGGAAAGCGTGTCAAACAGGATTTGAAACCGCCTATCCGACTATTACTGGACCAATCTTTGAATTCGGATTCACTGATGCGATCCTCCAAATGTGGGCCGCGTTCATTTATGAACTTTCTGAGCGAACTACACCAAACCATTTTTCTGGATGCGTAAGGCCAGAAGAAACCGCCACCAGCCACCGCATTTTCACCGAAGCATTGCGTCCAATGCCAATGCACACAACAGCCCAATAGATCCAACTCATGATTAATTCAAGCGCGGTAATGAGATTCAGACATTACCGCGCTGCCTGATAATTCATAACCAAGGTCTGATGCAATCGTTTGCGTAATTTGCTTAAAATAAGCGGTCAACGCCACGACATCTGCCCCAACATTCACAAACTGATAACCCATTTCAAGTAATCCCGGAAGATTCTCGAGCGTCCCGACAGTGCCAGCAAACTTGTGATATTGCTCACACACACTCACCACCCGTTCCCTAGCTTCGACAACTTCAGGATGGTTTGTGTTACCGGGCTCACCAATTGCTTGTGAATAATCACCGGGCCCAAACAGAAGCATGTCCACACCGTCTAAAGCTGCAATCTTCTCTATATCCGGCATTACTTCCGGATCTTCTATCTGCAAGATCACAAACCGATTCTCGTTCGACTGCCTCATATAATCCTTCGCTGCGATTTCACAAAACCCACCATCCGCATTACCTCCATCCCAAGCCCGCCGACCAATTGGGTGAAATCGTGTTTGGTACACAATCTCCTTAGCCTCATCAACAGACATCACATGCGGGATCATAATCCCTGCAGCTCCCATTTCCAGCGGCAGTATAAAATCTGAATAACACCCCTTCCTAACTCTCACCAAGCTATCAACATCGTAAATCAATCCCGCGTGAATCATGCTCTCTGTTTGTTGAATTGAATTCGGAACATGTTCATGATCAAGCCACAAACAGTCATATCCAGATTGCGAAGCAATAAGTGCAGCCCGCTGATCTGCTAAATTTAGCTTAACTGAAATTGCAACCCTTCCAGATCGAAGCTTTGTAAGCACACGGCTAGGACGATTGACTCCAATTTTATGCCACATAAATGAATCCTATATTTACTATATATACGCACGACTGACTCTAGTAAGAGTTAGATAGATACTCGTTATCCGTACGATCAGTCGTTTAGATTTGGCCAAGGCACAGTTGCTTTCTGTGCTTCCAACGACCGACAATGACGATCATAACGCTGCAGTGCATCAACAGTCGATCTTCGCAGATGGTCATGCATGTGAAATTTTGCT
This sequence comes from Poriferisphaera sp. WC338, assembly GCF_050931845.1. Classification (GTDB taxonomy): domain Bacteria; phylum Planctomycetota; class Phycisphaerae; order Phycisphaerales; family Phycisphaeraceae; genus Poriferisphaera. The sequence goes on along the minus strand of NZ_CP194516.1, from coordinate 1,083,544 downwards.
TTTGCTGCATCCCCCACTCGCAAAGCCTGCGTTATCCGTAGATGATCTCGCCAAGTCAACGCCCATCTATTTAAGGACATCTCTTCAATATTATGCAGTTTATTGTCCCCAAACACGCATCGCATGAGATGCAAATCGTTAACTGTCTTCAACACCCATGGGTTTGCGCAACACCGAATGATGGTCATATGAAATTCAATGTCGATCTGTATGGTTTCGCGATGAACCGTGTCTGTAATCGTACCTTCTGTTTCACGTACCTTAATCGCCATCTCATGCATCTTTTTACATAAAATATCAAGGCGATCTAAATCACTTTTTGTTATATATTCAATTGATTTCTCAACTGCATAGCATTCCAGCGTTTCCCGCATTTCATATAGTGCTTCTCTTTCGTTACGACTTACAACCCGTACATAAGCTCCTGCTCTAGGACGATGTTCAACAAATCCCTCATGCTCAAGCAGCATGATCGCTTCCCGGATGGGCGTACGGCTAACGCCCAATGTATCTGCAAGATGTACTTCGCGCAACGGCTCGCCTGGCAGATAAACGCCCATCGCTAATCCCGTTCTGAGCTTGTTGTAGATTTCCCTTGTCGTACTTGCGATTCTTTTTGGTTGCATCAGTTCATTATACGATTGCATATTTATAAATCAATATTGCATACACAGTATTCCTTATATATGATACGCAATATGCATTGCAATACATATAATGACGCTAATCGTTTCAATATAAATGTTTACAGATACTTCAAATCCAGCCCATGGAGCCGTTATCTCGGGAGGGCCATACATGCAGCACGCTAAAGACAGATTTAGCCTGGAAGGCAAAACCGCCATTGTTACTGGCGGCAGCGGCTTGTACGGACAGCAGATCACCCGCGGACTTGCCGAAGCTGGCACCAGGACGATCATCGCCAGCCGAAATCTTGCCCACATTAGCCAATTCGCAGACGAGCTTAACGCAGATGGTTTCTGCGCACATGCTCATCAACTTGACCAAGCTGATCCGGATTCCATCCGAGCATTATTCGAGTGGTCCACCAATCACATTGGAAAAATTGACATTCTAGTTAACAATGCTGTGTCCAGACCCATGAAGGATTGGGATGATGATCTCTCAAAATTCCAGGACAGCATACAAACCAACCTGACCGGCATTCTTGAGATGACGCGCGTCTTTGGCAATCACATGGCTGCAAACAAGCAAGGCAGCATCATCAACATCGGATCGATCCAAGGCATGGTCGGGCCTGACTATTCGCTGTATGAAGGATTGAACTGGAATCTTCCGCCAGACTATTACATCCACAAGGGAGGTATGATCCAACTCACACGTTTTGCTGCGGCCAAACTTGGTCCGAACAATGTCCGTGCCAATACGATCAGCCCTGGCGGATTCTACACCGGACAAAACCAAACATTCGTCGATCGATACAATAAACGCACTTTCCTTGGGCGAATGGCCAACCAAGAAGACCTCATGGGTGCGATCATCTTTCTTGCATCGGATGCCTCATCCTATATTACAGGCAGCAATCTTGTTGTTGATGGCGGCTATACCGCTTAATTCTTGCTTTGAACACGGATCAACACTCATGCAATCGAATCTTTATAATGCAAAGCGACTCGCTTTAGGCACAGCACACTTTGGCCAGACTTACGGCATTAACCAAATACGCCTCCCAGACCAAACGATTGCTGAAATCCTCCAAACCGCTGCAGCCCACAACATCAACATGCTAGATACAGCATCGGCCTATGGTGAAAGCGAAATCGTACTTGGCAAAGCATACAAGCCAGAGCAACAAACCTTTCAGTACATTTCGAAGATGCCCATTGGCACTCCCGTAGATCAAATCCATAAACGATGCCTGCAATCAATTACGAATCTCCGGTGCTCATCATTGTATGGTTACCTGCTTCATGATTATTCTGATTATGAGTTGGATGGAAAATACAAAGAAATCGTTCGCTTGAAAGAACGAGGCCTTGCCAAGAAAATTGGCATCTCATTTTATTACCCTGAGCACCTTGAGCGAGTACTCAACGAGAATACTGAGCTTGATTTAATTCAGATTCCGTTTAATGTATTTGATCAAAGATTTGCGCCCTACTTTGCGGAGCTAAAAAAACGCAATATTGAAATCCATGTGCGGTCTGTTTTTCTGCAAGGCATTTTTTTCTTGAATCCATATGAACTACCGGAACATTTCAATCCAGCCAAACCGCAGCTCCGCGCCCTTCAGCAACTATCAAAACAAATCTCTGCACCGCTCTCATCGATCCTGATTAATTTTGTACTTTCATTTCCAGAAATTGATCGCCTTGTGATTGGCGTGAACTCTGCAAATGATCTTCAGGAAAACCTCTCGGGATTAAGCCACCACCATGCGGTAACATCATCACTGACAACACTTAAAACTTACCAGCTTGATCATGATGAAATCTTGCATCCGGGCAAATGGCCGCGGCACAGCGCATGACATCATCGCTATGCGTATACACCAAGCATTAAAACATATTAATCATTTTGATAAGCTACGAACACTGAGTATGGCGGCAGTACTGCCTTGCCCTGTACCTGCCTCAGTGTTTCGTTGCCCGCTGACGCTTCATTAACCACAACAGACCATTTTCCTGAGGGCAATGTGACATTAGTCCGAACACCTTCACCGTTGTAAGCAACAAAGATCGTACCCCAAGTATCACCAACCGCCTTACCATTAAGTACATAGCCAATACTAGCGCTATGTGTATCAATGTAGTTCAGATTCTGACGCACAGCTGCAGCATCACGCATACGAAACGCAGGATGCGCCTTTCGCATAGCAATCAAACCGCGAATATACCGATTCACATCTTTATAGTGCTGCTTACGCTTCCAATCAAAATGATTCACGCCATCGCCAGCATTGTAGGAGTTATGATTACCACCTTTGGTACGGGCAAAGTCAGAACCGCCATGCAGGAATGGGATGCCTTGGCTTGTGAGAACAATGCCTTGCGCAAGCTTGAGCATACTGCGCTTAGTACGTTCATTTAATGACGTATGAGTATAGTTGAGCTTATCCCAAAATGTTCGATTATCATGCGCAGACACATAGTTCACGGTCTCAGTCGGTGATGCGGTAAAGTCGTTGATTGCACCCATCACACCACGTTTAATACTTTCATAGTCGCCGCCGTCGCCTGTCGCAAAACCAGTTTGCTTACCATCAAGGTCGCCACGAATAGCGTTACGAATATTATCATTAAAAACCGCCACCGTTGTGTTCTTTTGAACGCCCTTGCCAAAATGGGTTGGGCCTCCGCCAGTCCATGGTTCACCATAGATTGTGAGATCTGGACGCACAGCACGAAGCTCTTTCGCCACCTGCTTGATCGTTTCGGGGTAATGCATACCGATGAGGTCGAAGCGGAAACCGTCAACTTTGTACTCCTCCGCCCAGTATCGGAGCGAGTCAATCATGTACTTGCGTGCCATCAACCGTTCGTCTGCAAACGCATTACCACAACCCGATTCATTGCAAAGTTGACCATCGGATGTAGTACGGAAGAAATACCACGGCACAGCCTGATCAAACGGGGAGTAGCCAAACGATGAACTAGTGTGGTTATAAACCACATCAAGAATCACGCGGATATTGTTCTCATGCAGGATCTTAATGGTTTGCTTCAGCTCACGGATGGTTTCTGCGGGCTGATGCGGCTTAGTACTGTACTGAGCTTCAGGCACATTAAACAGTGCCGTCCAATAGCCCCAGTTATATTCTGTCAGTGATGCGGTGTAATCTTGAATCGGAAGCAGATGCACCGCAGTCACACCAAGCTCTTTTAGGTGCGACAGGCTGGTACTGACTTTACCTTCAGTACTCAGGTGAGTCATGCCAAGGAATTTACCGCGTTGCTCCACTGGAACAGATTGATCCGTCACCGAAAAGTCGCGAACATGAACCTCGTAGATCACTTCATCTACTTGGCTTGCTGATTTCGGTACTTCGTGCGCATCCCAGCCGGCCGGATCTGTGCGACCAAGATCCACCACCATAGATTTGCTGCTATCGGGCGCAGCTGCAAAACAATGGATGTCCGCAACAATGCGCGATTCGCCGTATGATTTGAAGCGGTATTGATAGTACGTGCCGTGCAAGTCCCCACCCACATTTACTTGCCAGACACCATCTTCCTGCGGCTCAAGCGCGATTGTGCGAGATGGCTCCACAACATCGGCTATATCAAAAAGCAGCAAGTCAACTTCACTTGCCACCGGCGACCAAGTTCTGAATGTTGTTGATTGCGAATCGGCATACGCGCCAAGCTTAGCACCAAGCGCGGTCACCTGATCGAGCGCATCACGTGCATAAACAATCGCAGGTGCATAGCCAGGCAATTCCACTGTAATCGGACGAGACAAGTCTGACCCTGACAGCGGCTTAGCTAACACAACATCCAACTGCTTGGTCGTACTGCTCTTAGTTTGAATCCCTCGGACCTCGCGTGCTTCACTGCCAACTCGAACCACGACTTCACTTGGCTTCACTTCCTTGGAATTAATAGGTTGCGACAGATTCAAGCTGATACGTCCGAGCTGATCAAGAAATGCGTTCTTAATCTTTAGGCTGAAGTCGATCGCCGATGGCTTGGTGTAAATATTTGCATCTTCTGAAACCAGCCAAACCTCAGAAACGCCAGCACTGCCAATGGCGGTTGAACGATCATGATCCACGTCTTTATGCTCCCAATTATTGAGCCTGATGATGAAATTTATTTTGTCTGTCCGGTTGGACATTTTGATCTTAGCGTATGCACCAAAATGATCTTTACTGCTAAGAGGATACGACTTTCCTTCCTTGCCGTCTTGCCAGGCCCAAACATTCCACCCGCGGTAGTTGCCGTCTGGACGATAATAATGGAGCACAAGCAAGCTGCCACTTTTGACGCTCTCCGGTGCTGCCGGCTTTACCTTCGCAAGATTCGGCGTGACTGCCGACAATCCGCGCGCCTCAACCAGTGAAAATGGCATCAATACCATCAATGCCAAAAGCCAAAGCACACGAACATCATTTGAAGATACTTTCATAGCTATCGGATCCTATCTAACGGCGCATAATGCCACACCGCTGTAATTTAACAATCTATTTAAACAGTTTACCAATTTCCAGAGAGACTACAAGGTAAAACTAATACTACGTATCCTATTGAAAATAAATGATTTAACTCTAATCAATCAAATCAGACCCCGAAACGCTTCTCACAGAACCCTTGGCAAACTTAACTGTTAACCTATCTAAATCGCGACTCTTTGACCCTATAGAACTCACAACCTCCCTCATATTGACAACCTCGCCAATAAGATTGTCTTCATTTGTAAAGCCACCTGAGTTGCCACACAGTCATATCAAATAGAAGATGCAAGGAACTAATATGTACGTCTGCGTAGGAGCCAGACATGATCCGCACCGGCTTGGTTTCAATCACATTTCGACAACTCAGCTCAAAAAAAATCATCGAGCTTGTTTCCAAAGCGGGCCTTGATGCAATCGAATGGGGAGGCGACATCCACGTGCCACACGGCAATCTAGATCAAGCACGAGATGTACGAAAGCAGACAGATGATGCCGGACTACAAATTGCAGCTTTCGGGTCGTACTACAAGGTCGGCGAAAGCGAAACAGAAGGCCTATCTTTTGATGCTGTACTCGATACTACTTGCGAGCTTGATGCACCAAGGATCCGTGTTTGGGCTGGCTCAAAAGGAACGGATGCAGCAAGCTCCATACATTGGGAAAAAGTAATCGCGGACGGAAAACGCATCGCCGAAAAAGCCGCAGCGGCCGGCAAGCAAATTGCATTTGAATTTCATGGCAATTCACTTACAGATCATGCCGCAGCAGCTATCAAACTTCACAACGATATCAATCACGACAATGTTAAAATGTATTGGCAACCACTCTCACATAACATGCCGCAAGACCCAAAGGATGATCTCGCTGCAATCCTACCGATATTAGGCGATATCCACGTCTTCGCGTGGCTGCGTGGCCAAGATGAACATCATCCTACTCGCCTTGCTCTCCAAGAGGGCTATACACAATGGGTATCATATTTCAAGATGATTAAAGACGCAGAACACAACTGCACCGCCATGCTGGAATTTGCGAAGAACGATTCACCTGATCAATTCCTTGCTGATGCTGCCACTTTAAAACAACTGCTGCATCATACTCACACCGCCCAGAAATAATCTTATCCGTTTGTGCTTATTGCTTGATATTCTGCGGGTCCTGCAAACGAAACATAGTCAGTCAGATCAATCGAGCCATGCGGCTTTGCAAATTGCAACAGCCCAGATTCATGCAACATTAAACCTCCATCCGAACAGGCGCTAATTACTTCCTCAAAACCCTTAATAGCAACCGCAGGGCCATTTGATGGATCATCATAAGTGTATGTAAATTCTGCGGGCACATCATAAACCGGCGTAGCCTCAGAAGCACCGCAAACAACCTTCATATGTGGGATTGTTGATTCGAGCGTCGTATATGACACACCATCAGCAGGCATACCGTAAATAAATCTGGCCGCACTCTTAACAAGCGACAAGCGCATCGCAATATCATCATCACCATGCTCATAAACCACTTCAACCGCTTCCCCATGCCTTGCGATCCGAATCCGATCCTGCTCCCACCACATCACCCCTTGATCACCGACAATCTTTAACTCAGGACCAAATTGCTTTTTAGCAGCATGTGTCAAAATAACCTGGGCCGTGGTTTTATTACAATTTTTAAGTTGCGCACAAACAGTATCAAAATTTTCAATCTTATTAGCACGATACAGTTCTACATCCAACCAACATGGATCTGCCCATGCATCGAATGAAGAGCCAAGCAAATATAATACCAAGTTAACAAAATGCGACAGCGCATTATTCATCGGCGAATCAAGCACCCAAGTCTGATCAACCTTTAATCTCCCTGCCCAATTATTACGATTGTAATACTGCAGATGACGTGGCCAACTCGCAACAAGCGAGGCATGCTGCACTTTCCCAATTACCCCCTCCATGAGCAATGTCTTTGCCTTAACACACGCACTATGCGGAATCGTGTGATACGAAATAAACACCGGCTGCCCACTCTCATCACGAACCTTAATCATGTCATAGAGATCATCAATACAACCCGCAGTCGGCTTCTCACAGATCACCGCAATACCCGCAGCCACCGCCTGCTTTGTATACGGAGCATGCAACTGAATCGGCAGCGGCAACCAAACCACGTCAAGTGCTGGATGTTTAAGCATCTCCGCATAGTTCTCATACAACGAAACACCACGATCTTTCAGTACCGGCGTCAAGTCACCATGAGCCGCAAGGTCCAAATCGCAGGCGGCAACTAACTCAAACCTTGGCTCAAACTTATCCGCGGCAGCCTGCAACATCTTGAGTACAACTCTTGCGTATCCACCCAATCCACAGACACCTAATCGGATCGGCTTACTGTTACTTGAAGACATTCACGAATCCTTAATTGCTAACAATCCCATCTTCTTTACCCATACCATTAATGCAAGAGAATAGATGATACACTACGATTTTAACTGTTAATTACGCTATTCAATTGAAATGCATTATTTTGCTAAAAAAACCGCTGGAAGCATATTAGAAAGTCTATTATTGCAAACTTCTATTATTGTCATTTCCGATTGTGCATAAAAGATGGCACACGAACATCATTTGACCACGCCACCGAATAATTAAAAAAGTATGCCCCATTTCAAGGCATACTTTTATCTTAAATCAATACAGCAATATCTCAACACCAACACAATCCCCATACTATCCTAGGCCTTGCCGTATAGAACAATTCACTACGCAGCCAATCTTCGCCGTCTGGCTAGCCCAAACACCGACGCTGAAAGAAGAAGCAATGCTGTAGTTGGCTCAGGCACTAACTCAGCTAATGCTGCCTCTGCCATCAACCGATGACCACCACCTGAGGTTGGATGGATATCATCAAAGAATAGGTATGTATGCCGAATTGATTGGTCTACGTTCTTAGCCTGGCTCTTCACATTAGCAAGCCCAAAGTCACTCGGTTTATCAAAAATATCATCGAAGAGCGATTCAATGTCGATCTCAAAAATATTGATACCGAGAGAATTGCGTAGTTGCTCCAGTTTCGCGGCAAGTTTGTTGTTGTGGTCTTTGGAGCGATTATTCATTTCAATTCGCTTGGCTTCATCTGCCTGCCCTGGTCGAAAGCGCGGAATTTTTCCAAACTGCGGTAAATTGGGAATCACAAAATGCTTTGCACCCTTGTTTGCAAGCGTCGTGATATGACTTGCAATTTCATTTACTCGATTAGTGGTATTGGTCTGGCCCTCTAGATAATTATTGCCGCCAGCCCAAATCGTATATAACGCTTTTGATGCCGCTGATGTTGTTGGATTCTTATCGCTGATGTACTGATCTATCTGCGATCCAACATTAGGGATATCAAACAAGCTGATCCCAAAAATACCCGCCCTTGAATTCTTGCCAGGCCCAGATCTTGCACCTCCCCATGAGTAATTGAAACCGCCATCACCGCGTGTGGAGCGTTTCACCGTTGAGTTTGATAGACGACCGTTATTCTTGAGCAACACAGCAAGCTGCTCAACCCAAACATGGCCATCCGAAAATCGCTTATGCCCACCATTCACATCGTAATTGTCTTTAGGGAAATCTGGGATGAAAATGCTACTACGTGTCTTACCACTCGTATTTCCAACATCACTCAAGCTATCGCCGAATGAAATGATACGGCTATAAACGACCGGTGCTGGGCCACTTGGTCCAGAAGGGCCACTTTGAGCACATAACACTCCTGATATACCACATGCGATTGCAAAAACAACGGCTCTAAACCCAATTCTGTAAACCATAATCACATTATCCTCAATAACTTACACCACAAATTCAAATCGGATGTAAGTAATCCCACACATTTAAGATGCGTTCATTATACATCAGTCATATAGAAAGAGAAGAATATTTTTAGACTAAAACGAATATTTAAGCATCGACACACAACACCCAATTTACTCACTTACCTAATCATCCATCAGCACGTTCTAATGATGCAATTTGATTTGAATCGTTGTAATGATTCAGCCAAAGCCTTTGAATCACCCGGAGCATTTTGATCCACCACTCCTTGCAGCGGAGCCGACATCCCAAGCACCGGCGAAAACCCTCGTGATATAATCGCTTGATAAAAATCACTCGCAGTTGTTTCGTTCACCGCCCCCGTCGGCATTATGATTCGGTTTTTATGACGCTCACGCACAAACGGTGCAAGCAAATCCGAAATACCCTTCGGCCCATGTGTACGAGCCGGGAAAATCTTGATCGCATCCGGAATCAAATCATCACCACGTTCAATGAAATAGCCTAACTCCGTTGGCGTGAAAACTGCTGGTGCCGCAAACACATCGTGTTCGTGCGCTATCCGAATAAACTCTTTTCCTTCGCCATACCCACCCATCACATTTCCCGGCGCAACAATCATGTTGAAGCCCATCTCGATCGCATCATCCAGCTCTGCTGGATTGATCACCGAACCCACCCCCAAGACAAAAGGCTTATCCACCGGCGCCTCCGCTTTGAGTTTCACCAACTCAGCCATGGCCTCGCGAATCATGCCATGGTCAATCCGGAATGTCAGCTCCGCCACATATCCTTGTTCATAAATCGCCACCATCGTATCCACAATATGCTGCGTTGTTTTCACATGCGATTGATTCAACACAATCACAATTCCACTCGCACGCAACGCTTTATCAACCACCTGACGTTCTGATTCTGTTGACACCATTTAAACCCTTCACGCTATCTTATGAATAGACGTTCTTTTGCAATCTTTATTATCTATCGTAGAGCACTTACGCCACCACCTGCTGCGGCACGCTTCACTTCTTTCTCGATCTGATCCTGTGTGACCATCGTCGTATCACCCGGCGTCGCTTGCACACAGATGCCGTGAGCTGCGCCCCACTGTACCGCCTCCGCAATTGAATTCCCTTGCATCAACGCTGCCGCCACACCCGACACAAATGAGTCACCGCCGCCTGTACGATCTGCGATTTCTACATTCTCGCGCACCGTCGCCAGGTGAATTTCATCGGCCACCGCATCGTATAGTACCGCTCCCCAGTTGATCCGATCTGCAGTGAGCGCCCCGCGCAACTGTGTACCAATCAACTTCAGATTGGGATATTTTCTCGCTACGTTTTTAAGCAGTTCCGTGTAAGCCTCAAGCCAAAACTCAAACGCATCGTCCTTTGAAACCTTCCGGCAAGTCTCCCCCAATGCATCTTCAAAATCAGATTGATTGCCTACCACAAAATCTGCCTGCTTCACCACGGCCATATTGATCTCACGGGCATGTTCCTTATTAGGCTCCACCTTCGCACGATAATTCAAATCATACGAACGAAATGTGCCGTGCTTGCCCGCCGCTGCCAATGCCTCAAGCGTGACCTCCGCTGAGGTCGGAGAAAGCAGCGCATAAATGCCGCCCGTATGGAACCACCGCACTCCAGAGGCAAACAATGACTCCCAATCGATATCCCCTAGCTCTAACTCACGGATAGGCGTATGAGCCCGGTAGTAATAGGTCACAGAAGGCAACACGCCACGGCCTTTCCATGTGAAGTTGATCCCGTTATGTAGTGATCCTTTTTGATCGGTTGAGAACTTGCCCTGCCCTTGCGTGTTAAACCAGATGATCTTGCTGGTGTCCACACCTGCTTCGCGCAGCTGGTTTTCTATGTTACGACCGATACCATCATCCACCAGTGCCGTCATCACAGAAGTCCGCATGCCAAAGCAATATGATAAACCTTCCGCAACATTTGTTTCACCGCCGCCGTGCCAGATCCGTGCCCCACGCGCCCGTTCTGTTGGTACATCTTCTGGATCGAGACGAAGCATGACCTCACCCAACGAAAGCGCATCCAGCTGGCACTCACCTGCTTGTTTGATTTGCATCATTACATCTTCCTATTAAATCCTGGACCAAACGATCAAACCTGATCTAGATCTATCTTGGATGAGATTACATCACATCACCGTATGATCAAGAAGTCAATCCGCCAACAAGTATAGCAATGCCAGCCAATGCCACGTAGACAAGATAAGCCCCATATACAAAAAACACTTGTTTTTATTTGTACAATCCTCGACCACCCCACACTTCAAGTGCAATTCCAGACATGCAATCTACCGCTCGGCACTCACTTCTTTCGCTGTATACGCTGATAATCTTCTGGTGTATTCACTTGGATCATCAGCCCCCAATCATGCGGCACGTCTACTTTTACCGCATCAATCTCCGCTAAAAATTGCTGCATCGATGACCGCCCATCGCGCAACATCTCTTCTGCACAGGCCGCCCCCACCGAATGATACAATCCCGGAAACGGCTGATATCGATCATCATAAAACACCACAGCCCCACCTTCCTTTAGTCTTCCTTCAACCAACCTCTTGATCCATCGATGATCCATCCCCACCACATCACACGACACCAGCATAAACCATCCTGATCCATGTACACGCTTCATGTCATTGGCTGCTGTTAACACACCCATCAACGGCCCACAATAGCCATCTTTATCATCTGCTATCGTTCGCAGTCCAAGATCTTCATACTTCCCCTTTTCCTCTGCAATCACCGTCGTACTTAAACAGTACGGCTTAAGCACTTCTTCAATCACTTTCAGTATCGGCTTCCCCTCGATAACCATCCGCGCCTTGTCCGAACCAAACCGTGATGACCGCCCACCTGCCAGAATATACAGTGGCAACTTTCCTTGCTCACTCATCTTTCACACCATCCCATCCCAAAAGCCAACGATCCAATACATAAATACCTAACCCAATTAAAAAACCCCACATTGTGCCATACATGATGATCGTGATCGCGGTGATTAGTACCAACAGTAGCTTTCGCCCAACCAAACAATCCTTGGCCGCCCTTGCCAACATCAATCCCGCAAAAACAAGACTCATTGCCAATATTGATACCGGATAGCTTTGAATGATCACCGCTAACGATGTCCCCAGCGCAACTGCCACCACAACCTTCAGCACGCCCAACATGATCACGCTCCCACCCGTCCGCGCACCAAACCGATACTGGGCCGCCAACCCACCCGACCCATGACACATCGGCATTCCCCCAAATGGAACAGCCACCAAATTCATCAAACTCACACTCATCCCCATTCGCCCCGGCTTAATCCCACGACCCGGAAAATAATCGCCACTTAGTGCACACACCGCCACCACCGAATTCAATAGCGTCAACGGCAATTGCGGCAACGCGCCCCGCGTTAAACCCGACCACCACTGTTCGCCCGTCGGCAACATCATATCAAACTTCGGCCACTGCCATGCATAACTCGCAAACAAGTTCCCATGATTCAAGAATGCAATCACAACCCCACCTGCAAACACCACCATCAACATCGGAAATCGCTTTGATCGTACCAATATAATCAATGCTGCCGCAATACCCGCTGTTACCCATCCATCTAACTGCCAGATAGACAACGGCCACATCCACGCAAATCCCTTCATCGCAAGCTTCAACCCCACCCCAAGCTGAATCCCACGCACGATTGGCTTTGGGATCTTTTTCGCAATCAAATCCACAGACCCCGATAGTGTCAACACCAACAAAAATGCGCCCATCAACATCCCCGCTGATGCGATCTCTCCCGCACTCAATCCTTCCGCAATGGCCACCGCCGCAATCGCCTTCATCGGCTGCACTGGAATCGGTTGCTTGAAATACAACCCCGTGAATACATTCATCAACCCCGCAAAAACAAACACCACCGCCAAATCCATCCCGCAAAATATCGACATCGCTACCGCTAGCGGCAAGAACGTCCCCATGTCCCCCAATGCCCCCGAAAACTCCTGCAGATTAAATCGATATGCAGGCCAACGCTCAGCTTTAGCCTCATTATGCGAAAGCGCTGTATTCTCTAGTACCTGGTGCAAGAATGAGGCTCCTCATCCAGTCCAAAACCGCAAGAATCATCTCGGCCATCATTCATCATCACGGTGGAACGTCCCCGACTTCCCGCCGGATTTTTCGAGCAAACGGATATTACTAATAGCCATTGTTTTATCAATAGCCTTACCCATATCGTAGACCGTGAGCGCCGCAATCGTCACCGCGGCTAGTGCTTCCATCTCAACGCCGGTTTTTGCTGTCGTGCTGGCTGTCGCAGTCAGATAAAACACATTCCCTCTGATTTCAATCTCCACACCAAGATGATCCAGCGGCAAAGGATGACACAGCGGTATCAGATTTGATGTTTGCTTCCCACCCATGATCCCCGCCAACCGTGCCACTTCAATCACATTCCCCTTCTTGACCGCCTCATCTTGCACCGCCTTGACCAATGCCGCACTCGCATGCACCTCTGCTGCTGCGACCGCGTGACGTTTGGTTTCCATCTTCTTCCCAACATCGACCATGCTCGCCCGCCCCTGATCATCAACATGTGATAGCTTTTCTGTCATACCACCATCCTATCGCCATTGATCCGCATTGTCGCGGGATACCAACCCCTACAACCTTAACCGCCACTAATCATCCCGATCAGCGCCACCTCATCCTGCTCATGTATCATCGCCGCATCATCCACATAGGCATGATTCACCGCAAATCGGCTACCTTGCATCAAACCTGCCAGCGCTGGGTACTGCTGCACCATCGCTGAACGTAGTCGCCCGCAAGCAACCACTTCGCCCGCCGCTTCAATATCAACGACAGCATGATCCGCACCAAGCACGTTCGCGTGCGGTCCAAACAACAGCACCTTCACCGTCATTCGCTTGCCTCATTCTGATCACGTTCAATCTGCTTCCAAGCCCACTGCCAAGCCGCCACTGTTCTCGGAAAGCCGACAGTGTTCATTGCTAGCAAAATCGTCTGCTCGATCTCTTCCACCGTCGCACCATGCTTCATCGCTCGGCGAACATGCGACCGAAACGCCGACTCAAGATTTGCCCCCATGCAAATCCCCATCTTCACCAGCGCAAGTGTCTTCGCATCCAGTGGCCCCTGCTTATCCACAGCCACCGCAACACGTTCATGCGCTTCGCCCAAGGCTGGAAATTTTTCAATAAACGCCTTGAATGTGGCCGGCAACTTCGACTCGCTCATAATTAGCCTCCAATACTCGTCATCACGTTTAATCCGATCGTCGGATGTTCCGGCGCTTTCACCGCCATACAATCATGCAGAATTGTATCAAACCGTACCGTATCAAACATCGGGTCAAACGCTGCCATCACCGAACCGCGCGGATTATCCATCAAGCAAGGATACACTGATCCATCTGATGTGATCCGAAGACGATTGCAATCCGCACAAAAATTGCAACTCATTGGCGTGATGAAACCCACCTGCCCTCGCAAACCATCTTCCAGAACAACATCAAACATCTCCGCTGAATCAGCACCTTGCGACCTTGGTAGCCATTCCTGTACCACCCTATCAAGCCGTATACGCATCTCTCCAGCCGATACATAAAGCTTCGTCCATTGCTCCGCCAACGGCCCCATCGGCATGAGTTCAATAAACCGGATCGGCACACCCTTCTCCGCTGCAAAACGAACCAACTCCGGCAACTCATCATCATTGTGACCACGCAACACGACCGTGTTCAGCTTGAGTGGTGACAGGCCGATCTCACTCGCGGTATCGATTCCTCGCAAAACATGATCAAGCCCGTCCACCCCCGTCATCTTTTTAAACATCTGTGCATTCAATGAATCGAGACTTACATTCACTCGGCTAAGCCCTGCGTGAACATAATCCTCTGCACATCTTGCAAGCGTTAATCCCCCCGTGGTCATCGCCAAATCCGTCACCGTCTCGATCTGGCTGATCCCGCTCATGATCTGTAAAAGCTGAGGGTGAGCGCTTGGCTCACCCCCAGTTAATCTCACTTTAGAAACACCATGCTGCGTCGAAAGATGCGACACCATCTGAATGATCTGTTCAGGGGTCAAACTACGCGCCGAAGCACACGGTTTGTAACCCACCGGCCGACAATACGTGCAGGCCATCGGACACTGCTGTGTAATCGACAATCTGAGATATCCGATTGATCGGCCGTGCTTGTCCTGCAAAACAGATGGACTCCTAAAGCGTCAACGCAACTTCAACATTCATCTTAGAAATTGTACACAAACTGCAGATACGCAAAATCAATGTCGTCACTGGTACCTGTGTCTTCAATAAACTGCCCAGCGAAGAAGTGGCTGTACCCAGCCTGAATCGTCGCATGGCGATCAATCGCATACTTCACGGTCAGATCGATCTCGCTGCCGACCTTCTTGGAAGTACCAGCACCACCAGCTCGAACCAATCCGCCGCCTGCATTGTACAATCCATCATTTTCATCGGCTCGCCAGAAATAATGATGAGCCGCAGAAACCTTCAGCTTCTTCGTGATCGGCACGCCAATCGACTGATGGAAATCAATGATGTTCTGTCGCCCGATGATATCAATGAATCCCAGATACTTATGCCCAAGCGGGAAAAGTTGGTTGAATGTCTGCACATCGCCGCCCGCACTGTCATCACCACTTGCAATATCCAAGCCCATCGCAACGCGCGGCGTATACGTCTTCACATCAAACTTGTAGCCCACTTCAGCTGCCAACATGTATGCTCGCACATCACCTGCGCCAACACGGCCAAACTGATATGCCCCTTCAAAATCATAATCAATCCCTGAGTCTCCGAGATTGCCGAAGAGTCGCGCTCCTAGCGTATGGCGTTCTTCTGCGCCAGTGGTGCCATTGAACGTAGCACTTGGCCGATCGTAGCCGAAGTAATATGCATTCCACTTGGCTCCCGTATTCTCAATTGCGCCCTTGGCAAACAGACCCCAGAACTTAATACTCTCTTCCTGATCAAACTGATACTTCTTTACCGGCACAAAGTGTGTGTAGAAAGCAGTCAAGTCTGCTGAATCTGTTTTCAAGTTTGCGGAAAAACCATCCCATTTGCGCTGCGTATTTGCCCACGGCAAAGGACTCACCAAGCGCTGGCTGCCAAACAGCAGGTGTTGCCGCCCGGTGCGGAGTGTCAGTTTGCCAATGTTTTCCAACGGGAGGATGACATCTACAAAAGCTTGCTGCAACGAACCTTGATTCACATCCAACCCCCGGTTCAGGCCTGGCAATTCACGATCATTCGAGAATGCACCAATCCCTTCCACAAACACCCGGACGTTTTCGCCCAAATGTAGATCGCCATGTAACAGGATGCGTGAAAGCACAAATGTATCGTCATTGTTCTTGTTAAAGCCGAAGTTATCCCAAGATTCGACCCGTGTTCGCAGTTGCCCGCCGATGGATAGCCAAACCGATTCATCATCGTTCAGCGGAATAAACTTAATCGGGTCAAACAGATCGCCGGTTGCTTGCGTATCGCGCCCTTTCAGGTCGTACCAGCTTTCATTCTGTGGCAAAACCGGATTCAACTTCGGCCGCGCAAATGCTTCTGATTCAGTCTCCTGCGCCATCAACGAGACATCTGAGTTAACCAGCAGCATGCCTGCTGCCATAAGAACGGATAGTGAACGTAACATGATCTAGCTCCTGATCCCTAACGGGTCTTGCTTTGCAACTCATCCATTAAAATTGGGTCGTTGCCTGATAGTGTTCCATAACTTCAAGTTGATCCGGTGGCATGAACTCCTGCCGGATGATTTGTTCTAGTTTTCCAGCCAATATTTCGCATGGCACTTGCGATATGACCAATTCATTATGCAAACGATGGTGCACTGAATCTTCCCGTGGCATGTAGATGTCCACAGCATCCACTTGTGTACCGTCCGCCATTGTTCGCTTACGACCAACCAATCCGATATCTGCAAGTTGATGCCTTGCACAACCCGCATTACACCCTGACCACCGGATATTCACCTCCGGCATCTCCGGCAAGCGATTCTGCAATTCATCCGACACGCGCTTTGCCCAATAGCTCGTGTCAATCATCGACAGATGACAATCCGGCAAACCGACACAAGCACGCGTACCAGCGTGAGCTGCATGAGGCTGCCAATCAAATGTGCGACAGATTGGATGTGTTATTGCAGCTTCAACTTTTGCACCGCTAATACCCGGCACCACGATATTTTGATCTGGTGTCAGCCGTAGCTCGCTACGACCAAATTCATCTACAAAACAAGCTATTTTCTCTGCATCATCTACACGCAACTTCGCACCGGGAACATACAAACCCATCGCGATTTCTTCCCGAGACGGGTGAGGTATAAGCCCAAGCGTTTTGCACCGGTCCTCCGATTGCTGCGTAATACCAGCTTGATAGAGCGGCACAGTCAACATCGCTACAAGCTGCTCGCGAATCTCGGACAAACCAACTTCTTCCGCCCAATGACTAATCCTACATTCACCGCGTACATCTCGTGAACCGTGATCTCGATATAGCATCAACAATGCCCAGACCACTTTATCCGCAACTGATGGCGAAACAAAAATATCCAGCGGCCGTGCTTGATAACACGCTGTTCCTGTTGCTTGCCCGCCAATATAAAAATTAAAACCTCGTATATCTGCTGAATCGATATCCTTCACCGCAGGCAACAACACGATGTCCTGATACATGGCATGTTGACATTGATACAAGCAACCGGTGATGATCGTATTAACCTTACGTGGCAGATTTCTCAGTTCATCTGTTTTAACAATACGATCGTTTAGCCGTTCAATGACTGGCGTAGGATCAAGATATTCATGCTCACTGATGCCCGTCAATGGGCATGTCACGATGTTCCGCACACTGTCCATAAGCGTACTGTGCCCGAGTAATCCGGCATCGCACAACTTAGTTGTGATCGCTTGAAGGTCATACCATTGAAACCCGCGCACCTGAATTTGACTACGCATCGTAAGGTGTAGTTCACCTTGACCATATTCTTCAGCAACAGCCGCCAATGCGCGAAGCTGGTTAGTATCCATTTGTCCGAGCGGGATACGGACACGGATCATAAATGTTTTTGATTTTCGTTTGTAAGCAATGCCAAAAACTTTGAGACATTCGAGTGTGCGATCATCTACTTCATCAAACGGTTTCGCAAACAGCGATCCGAGTTCTGCTTCAAGCGCCTTGAAGTTAACCTCTAATTTTAAAGCTTCAAACCGATTCATGATCCGACTCACTGA
Organism: Poriferisphaera sp. WC338; assembly: GCF_050931845.1. Lineage (GTDB taxonomy): Bacteria > Planctomycetota > Phycisphaerae > Phycisphaerales > Phycisphaeraceae > Poriferisphaera. Next base: position 1,065,265 of record NZ_CP194516.1, on the reverse strand, counting down.
CTTAACGGCACCCCATCCTTGTGAGCAATACGCACGAGCCGCACACCCTCATCCTGCGGCATCAGCGTGTCCCACCATTCCATTCCCTCAAACACATAACGAAGCTGGACCGCACGGGCTTGTCGCTGCAATACAAGCAACCTCGCCTCATCCAAACCCACCGGGCTTGGATCGACAAATGACCGACTCATGTATCGCGGCACGGCAGATAAGAACGTTGCACACTGCCCAATATCTGAAAACAAACAATCTACCGTCTGCATGTCTAAAAGCTGATCTTGAAGCTCGGGTAAACCGATTACCTGCGTCGATGATGTATCACCAACTTGCTCGTCTTCAATCGGTTTGGTGGTCTGCATGTTCGCCACAGCGGTAGATTCAGCGGTGGGCTGATCATGATCAATCTTCCCACCGGGGATCACGCTGCCGATGAACTGTTCCAGCATTTGCCTGCGAGATTGGAGCTTCGGTCTACTCATCTTTCAACAACTCCTTCACCGCCTCGCTAGCCTGACTTGCCTTAAACGGGAACGGCGACTCGCTTGCATTCAATCTTTGATTCAGTGCAGCTGATTGCGCATGACATTGATTGCAGTTTTGCCGGTATGGGTGGCTGCTTCGAATGCCTTCCTTCCCTGAAGGCCCGTGACAACTGGTGCAGTTTTCGCGCATCATGGTGGCGTGTGGAATCGTCGGCGGCGCGCCTCTCCATGCGCGCGTGCCTTCACTCGGCGAAGCCATGCCCACAAAATGGCTTTCTGATAGCGATGCCTGCTCACGCAATACCAACGTGCGGTTGGATGACTCCACGTGACACTGCGTGCAGTTGGTCAGGAACTTGTGACTCAGCTTCGGCGCGACCACGCTGCCGAGCTTCATGCCTTCACCATGACACGACATACAGCTTTCAGGACGGCGTTGATCAATCTGATGTGGAATCACCGGCGGCGCCCCGCTATAGGCCCGCCGATCTGATCTTGCCGCAATTGCCGCTAGTTTCACAGGCTCAGAAGCCTTCGGCACATCAACCAGCATATCCACTGGCCGCACGGCTTGTCCCTGAACTTCCGTTCGGTACAACTGCAATCGATCAAGCATCCCATCGCCCAGCATCTCATACCGCGGGGCATCCGGATACTGATTCTGCGCAACATCATCCGACCCACCCACATCATGCGACCCGCTCACTCCATGCAGAGGTTGATTCGCCGGCCCATCATCGTCTTGAATCCCGACGACAAAACCAGCCACCGCAATCACAAGACAACTCACCAAAATCACTTGCCCCACGCGTCCAAGGCTTAGCTGCGGCGGCGCATCATGTTGATCATCTAAAGGCGATTGATTCTCTGCCACGGCTACATCCCCTTCTTACTGCGTGATGGCAGGATACGCACCGAACACTTCTTATAGTCCGGCTGCTTCGAGAACGGGTCGTGTGCATCAAGCGTCACATCATTGATCTGATTCAACTCATCAAAGAACGGCACGAACACCGTTCCACGTGGTGGCTTGCCGCGACCATCAATCCATACCGGCAAATCAACTTCACCTCGCCGTGATTGCACCGTCACAATGTCGCCTTGCCCTACGCCAATCGCGGCAGCATCCGAAGCATTCATCTCTACATAAGCATGCGGCATCGCCTGTGCCAACTGTGGTACACGCCGCGTCATCGTCCCTGTATGCCAATGCTCAATCACACGCCCCGTGCACAGCCAGAACGGGAACTCTTTGTCCGGCATCTCTGGTGGGTCGGCATACGGACGGAACCAAACCTGCGCTTTGTCATCTTTCGTTGTTGAGTGATAGAACTGGAACCCCGCGCCTTCTTTAACATACGTGTCCGCACCTTCGACGAATCGCCAGCGCGTTTCCTTCCACTTGCCGTTCTTATCCTGAACCACTGGCCAGCGCATCCCGCGAGTCTTCACCAATTCATCATACGGCGCCACATCCTTATGCTTCAGGAACGTAAATTGCCTGTATTCCGTGTAGATTTCGCGGTCCACGTTAATATCGTAGTAGTGTTCCCACTCCCATACCGGCACCTCTTTACCATCAGCATCATTCACACGGAAGATGAATTCACCATCTTTATCCTTCATGCCCGGATGCCCGAGTTCCATCAAACGCCGCGCAATCGCGATCGTAATCCAGCAGTCATCCCGCGCTTCGCCCGGAGGGTTCACTTGTTTGAACCATTGCTGGGTACGTCGTTCGCTGTTGCCATACACGCCGTTCTTCTCAACCCACATCGACGCAGGCAGAACCAAATCGGCCAACTCGGTCGTCGCCGTCGGATAAACTTCCGCCACGATCAGGAACTTGTTGTCCAGCGCCTTCTTGGCTTTGAATAGTTTGTTCGTGTTCGGCAGTGACTGGCCGGGGTTGGTGACTTGCACGAACATGCAGTCGATGTCGCCGCCTTTATCTGATGCAGTGCAGAACTGATCGAACATCTTCACCGTGTGATAGCCCGGCTTGGGATTGATTCTTCCCGCGGGCAGGTTCCACATCTTTTCGCATTGATCACGATGTTCTTTCTTCTTCACGATGCGACCACCCGGCAGAGCGTGTGCAAGCGTGCCGACTTCACGCACCGTACCACAAGCGGATGGTTGACCCGTGAGTGATTGCGGACCATCGCCCGGCTTGCCCCAGTGACCAGAAATCAAATGCGCGCCGTGAACAAGATTGTTAATCGCCGTCCCTGCGGTGTGCTGGTTCATACCCATGCACCAAAGGCTGACGATCTTCAGCTTCGGATCCGCGAACATGTCGCCGAGGATGCGCAGGTTACTCGCAGACACGCCGCTAATTTGCTCGACATACTCCGGCGTGTACTTGTCATTTTCTTTCACGAATTCTTCGAACGTCATCGCCGCGCCGAACAATCCCTTCGGATCGCTATCCTTACGGAAATTGCAGTGTTTTTCGACGAAATCCTTGTCATACCGGCCGGAAGAAATCAGTTGCTGCATGATGCAGTTCGCGATCGCCAGGTCGGTGTGCGGATTCATCGTCATGACATAATCCGACTGCTCGCTGGTGCGTGTGATCCGCGTGCCGATATCAACAATCGTCACTTTTTCGCCTTTGGATCGGCGATCAATAATGCGGCTAAACAAAACCGGGTGCATCTCCGCAGGATTGTTGCCCCACATGATCACCACATCCGCATGGTCAAGGTCGTCGTAACACGACGCGGGTTCATCAACACCGTACGTGCTGAGGAAACCGGTCACCGCAGAGGCCATGCACAAGCGCGCGTTCGGGTCGATGTGATTATTGGCGAGTCCACCCTTCATGAATTTCTGAGCAAGATAACCTTCGGGGATCGTCCATTGACCTGAACCGTAAAATGCAAATTTCTCCGGCGCCTTCATGATCTCTTTGGCAGCAACATCAATTGCCTTTTCCCACGTGATCGGCTCAAGCTTGTCTGTAACATTGTTCCGAAGCATCGGTGTGGTCAGGCGATCTTCACCATAAAGGATTGATCCGACGTGATAGCCTTTCACGCACAAAAGCCCTTTGTTTACCGCAGCTTTTTGATCTCCTGCGATAGCGACGACTTTGTCGTTTTCAACGCCAACCATCACGTGGCAACCAGTTCCGCAGAAGCGACAAGGCGCCTTGTCCCAAGTCACACCCGGAATATTCGGCGGCCCATCGACCACCGGCAAACTGACCGTGTTGGATGCCTTCAGAGATGTCGTATGCGCCGCAACCGATGCGCTTGCTGCGCTCATCGCTGCTGCCTTCATGAATTCGCGTCGACCCAGTGACATAAACCGTACCTCCGTGATCTGCTGACTCATGCCATGTCAGCCGACAAAGATGGGCTATCTTTAAGATAGACCGCGTCTTCGTCATCATCAAAATGAATGAAAACAACATCGATATGCGCTAGCCCCGCCAGCGACGACAACCATTGATGCTTCGCTTTATCCTGAAACTTATCTTCAGTTTCCAGCACCACCGCGAGATGCACCCCCTGGTGCAACCCGAGCGTAAAAGCATCATCACATGCGATCGCTTCCTTCAGGTTGACTGCCACCTTCGGGTCGTCGCTAATCGTTAAATTCAGGCCGCTCACAGGCATGAGCAAAGCTCCTCGTGTTCGAATTGCCCGCAGGGTAGCACAGCAACAATCCTAAATCAAGAATAGCTGATCTTTAATTCTTGATATGTTTTCACTTTTCAGATAACCTGCTTCTGAAGGTTTGCTGCGAGGACCAAAACGTGAGTGAGATGCCACAAGATCGACACAAAAAAATTAATGTAAACTTTTCTAAAAGAATGATTTACACATTTTCCTGCTGCCTGCTCGCCGCGGGCTTGCTGGTCATCCCCGGCTACGCCGCGATTAAAAAGGCCGTCAGCCCCACATCTCCCGTTGTGGATAACTCTAAGGCAGATGCCCCACCCAAACACCCGGTCACCATCCGCAAACCCGCCGGCCCGCCCACCGTCGCCACAGACCAACTCGACTACCACGGCCGCCCCGTCACCGCCAACTGCACCACCTGTCACGCCACCCGCGAGCCCAACACCACACTCAACGACCCCGCCCTTCTTAAAGACTTCCATCAAGGCCTCACCCTCAACCACGGCAACCTATCCTGCATGTCCTGCCACAACCCCAACGACTACGACACGCTCAAAAAAGCCGACGGCCAAGCCATCTCTCACACCAACGTCATGCAACTCTGCGGCCAGTGCCACGGACCACAATCCCGCGACTACGCCAACGGCTCCCACGGCGGCATGCAAGGCTACTGGGATCTTTCCAAAGGCCCACGCACCCGCAACAACTGCATCGACTGCCACTCACCACACACCCCCGCCTTCCCTAAATTCAAGCCTGTGTTCCCACCCGATCGCTCAAGGCTGAACCCTTCATCTTCAAAAGCGACCAGCCACGCGGAGGACGCATCCCATGAGTGAACCCGCCAAACATTCATTGCCTGTTCTGAATAACGGCGTTACCCGCCGCACCATGCTCAAAGGCGCCGGCGCAACACTCGGCGCAGCCGCATTCGCTGCCGCCATCGCGCCCATCACTCAATGGGCCAAAGAAACATCCGTCGACGAATTTTTGCAACAGCACTACAAAGAACTCGACGGCGATGATCTTGATCGTGTCATCAAACGACTCGAAGCCGAAGCCAAACAAAACTACGGCGCAGATGTCACCATCAATGACTACCGCCCCGCACCCAACACTCAGTTTGCCTACGCACTGAACCTCAGCATCTGCATCGGTTGCCGCCGCTGCGCAGAAGCCTGCCACCACGAAAACAATCACGACCGCGCCACCAGCAACAGCTACATCCGCGTCCTCGAAATGGACAAAGGCAGCATGAACCTCGAGCACGGCAAGGTCGACTACGATCACCCCGTGCCGGCCGACGACAAATTCTACATGCCCGTGCAATGCCAGCAATGCGAGAACGCGCCCTGCGTCAACGTCTGCCCCGTCGAAGCCACCTGGCAAGAAGAGGATGGCATCGTCGTCGTCGACTACAACTGGTGCATTGGCTGCCGGTACTGCGAAGCGGCCTGCCCCTACCATGCCCGACGTTTTAACTGGAAAAAGCCTGAAATCCCCACCGCAGAAGTCAATCCCGACCAGGGCTACCTCAGCAATCGCATCCGCCCGCAAGGCGTCGTCGAGAAGTGTACCTTCTGCCTACACCGCACCCGCCAAGGCAAGCTCCCCGCCTGCCTCGAAGCCTGCCCCACCGGCGCCCGCGTCTTCGGAAACGTCCTCGACCCCGAATCTGAAATCCGTTACGTGCTCGACAACAAGCGCGTCTTTGTCCTCAAAGAAGAGCTCGGCACCAAGCCCCGCTTCTTCTACTTCTTCGATGAGTAAACATTGTTTTCCATGAAAGAGACAGATTCATGAACAATGCGCCTGATGTCGCTTTGAATCAATCATCAAACCATCTCACCAGCTACCCGCGGTTCATCATCCGCTCACTCGCGCTGGCCACCGATGGCAGTTGGCTGTTTTATGCGTGGATGACATTGCTTACCGCCGTCTCATTGGTCGGTGTACACTCGTGGGCAGTCCAGGTCCGTGATGGCATGGTCGTCACCAACATGACCGATCAAGTGAGCTGGGGTTTGTACATCGCCAACTTCACCTTCATGGTTGGCGTCGCCGCCGGTGCGGTCATGATGGTCATCCCCGCCTACCTCTATAAAGACAAAGAAATGCACGACGTGGTGATCATCGGCGAGATCCTCGCAGTTTCAGCCATGATCATGTGCCTGCTCTTCGTCACCGTCGACCTTGGCAGACCCGATCGCTTCTGGCATATGATGCCCGGCATCGGCCGCTTCCACTGGCCCATCTCCATGCTCACTTGGGACGTCATCGCCCTCAACGGCTACCTTCTGCTCAACCTGCATATCTGCGGCTACCTCCTCTACATCAGATTCCTCGGCAAAAAACCAAACCCGCGATGGTATGTCCCCTTCGTCTACCTCTCCATCTTCTGGGCGATCAGCATCCACACCGTCACCGCCTTCCTCTACTGCGGACTCGGCGGCCGCCCGTTCTGGAACACCGCCCTACTCGCTCCACGATTCCTCGCCTCCGCATTTGTCGCGGGACCAGCGTTTCTTATTCTCGCCATGCAAATCATTCGTCGTACCAATCGCTTCCACATCAGCGACCATCCCATGCGCATCCTCATCGGTATCATCCGCATCGCCATCCTCATCAGCCTGCTCATGGTTATCTCCGAAATCTTCACGGAGTTCTACACCGGCGGCGCCCACATCTCCGCCGCACAATATCTCTACTTCGGACTACATGGCCACAACGCGCTCGTTCCTTGGATCTGGACATCAATCGCCTGCACAATCATCGCGGCGATCATCTTCCTCAAGCCCAACATCCTTCACCACAAATGGGCGCTCGACATTGCCTGCATCCTCGCATTTGTTGGCCTGTGGATCGAGAAAGGGATGGGCCTGATCGTTCCCGGCTTCATCCCCTCTACACTCCACGAGATCGTCGAATATTTACCCAGCCTAACAGAATGGAAGATTACAGCCGGTATTTGGGCATTCGGACTCATGGTCTTTACCATCGGCCTGAAAATTGCCATCCCCATCCTCACCAATCAACAAACCATCACCAAAAATCAGATAACATATGAAGATCAAGTTCAGACCACTCCCTGAGCTATTCAACGGAGTAACATGACACCATGATCAAATATGGCAAAACCACACAGCACGCCATCGCAGCCGTTTCGCGTTTGGCAGAAGTTTATGACGGCGGTCACACACGCCTAAGTTCCAGTGAAATCGCAAAATCGCGCAACCTCTCTCAAACCATCGTCGCCAAAGTACTGACGATCCTCTCGCAAGCTGGCATCGTTGACGGTGCCCCGGGACCCGGCGGCGGATACTCCCTCTCTCGCCCACCTAAAGAAATTTCCTTCTTCGACATCTCTGAACAATTCGATCGGCTCGATTCTGAAATCGCTTGCCCCTTCGGTCCCGGTTGGTGCGGCAACAACGATCCCTGCCCCATGCACGATCAACTCTCCGCCATGCAGGCCTATCTCAAAAATCAAATGGCCACCATGAACTTCGACTCATTTGCGAATAAGAAAAAAGGCTGAAGCAGCAATCACGATCCCATCGTCACCGCAACATCAGCCAAGCCATCGGCAAAATGTCTTTTCAATATCATTCTGGCTCAACAATCATCGGCGTCACCGACAACTGCACATTGCGCGCCTCACCCGGATGATTGATCCGCCACAACAATTGCTCCACCGCCCGACGACCAATGACCCGTATCCCAAGATCAATTGTCACTGGTGCTGGCTTCAACCCCGTCAAAAAGTTTGTCTGGTGATCACAAGAAACCACCATCACATCCGTCATCGGATTGATCTCTTCCTCTATAAAAATAGGATAAAGCTCCGCAGTAAAATGATCTGACGGCACAAACATCCCCTCCGGCTGAGGCGATAATGATTTAAACTGACGTGCGATCATCCGGTAGAAGGCTGGCATACGATCGCGCTCCGGCAAGTGTTCGTGCAATACAGGATCATAATCCTCTCCCAAAACCGTCACCTTTGCGCCTGCCATCTCCGCGATATAACGAAACGCATGCACGCGATGCGCATACACACTAAATCGGCTAGGTGGCTTCACAGCTACCAAACGTGATTTACCTTGATTCAAAAAATACTCTGCCGCAATACGCCCCACCGCTTCATTTCCAAGCAGCACCTGATCATTATCCAAACTACTGTGCGATGTGAGCCATACCTTTGGCAATGGCTGCAAACCCGTGATCACATGATCATCAACTTCTGAACCTGCAAGCAACAAACCATCCACTTGCATCCGCTTCACAAGTGGCGGCACACGATCGTGCTTCTTCACTTCGGCAAATAGCAAGTTCATTCCCTGGTCTGCAATCGCCGATGACACACCACATAACATTTCCGCAAACATCTGCGGATATCGCAAATGCCCCTCATCCAACATCAGCAAACCAATCGTCCCTGTCGAGATTCGTTCTCGCCCTGCTTTACGAACTCCAGGTCGCTGAGACAACGGCCGAGGCTTGTAACCAATCTGATCCATCACCCGCAACACCGTCCGCACTGTCTGCGCCGATGGCCCCGGCTGACCGTTAATAATCCGAGAAACCGTCGATTTGGAAACACCCGCAACCTTTGCAACATCTTGGATACTCATATCCTATTTGTAGCACACAGATATACCCGCAACAAAGAATTTTCATAAACATTTATGCAACAAATGTGACTGAAAAATCAACTTAATACCATGGTACAAATAAATTTACAGAAAACACGTCCGCTCCCATGCGACATATGTTGCAAACTTTACACAAATAGCCAGCATCCCAAATCCGGCCGCCAACCAAATAATTTTGTTCCATTCTGCCAAACGAAACGTGCATTATGAACGTGCAGTAACCGCCCGAACAGCTTGGCTGTTCTCCATCGAACACAGCGAAACCATATCCTCGGTAAATGCCGCCATACGATCCTTGCGAAGCTTCAAGTAGCGGTGCTTCCCATCAACGTCCGCATGAAAAATCGCATAACCTTCATCAGTTACCTCAACCCGCCCCGCCTGCGAATAATCGAAATACACACCTGGCCTCACCGCTTCCATCAACGTCGTCTGATCCCACGATGGTCGATCATATGGCATCGGTTTGTAGTGACAATATGCCTCTGCAACCGGATGATGCTTTACCCAACGATAGTCTTGCTCGATACTCGCAGCTGGATAACACAAGGCACTACCGATCTCATATCCACTAAAGTCAATCGGCACAGGACATCGATTAAAAAATGCTACCGCACCCTCCACATCACAATGGATATTGTATTCGCGACTTCCCATTGTCGGTTTGGCCTGCACGCTCGCACTAAAATCGCCCGCCATTGCATAAACCTTCTTAACCTTCTTCGCAAATAAAGCACGGCCATCCAGTTCGCTCGTTGCATCTCCTACGCTTTCAAATAACTGCTTCATATTAGTTGAAAAACCAATCATCACAATAACAATATTCTTATCTTCAGCTTCTACCAGTGTCCGCCTTAACATCGGAACGGCATCTTCATATGCAGATTGAGTTAGTGGGTATCTCGCCGCTCCCTGATCCTTGGCTGTACAGATTTCTTTGATAAACGTCCGATTGTTCGGCGTCACCCCGCCCTTCACCATCCCGATAGGCACATCGCTCCGACCATAAAACGTGTTCACTGCATCCACATACTTCGGCGCATAAACATTATCCTTGCACACCGACACCCCTACCAGTTCACACTCGCCTCGACTCTGCATCCCGTGCAACATTGCTAATGTCAACGCATCATCAATATCATTACCCATATCCGTATCAAGGATGACTTTTACCACTGGATCACCACACTTTCCATGATTCACACCATACCTTATCCACAACATAACACGGAAGTATTATCATTATCCTAATGTTTGTTATATCAACTAATTAATTTGTCTTTATAAATTCAACGCAGCGCACAACGATAGCAACCGCTTTCTCAATATCCCTTCTCATGCCTCGGTCATTTTCATCTCAACCATCACCCGGCACCAACTCTGGCTCAACCATCACCCGCACCCTCTGCTCATCTTCACGGTTATCTATCCGCCAGAACAACTGTTCCACAGCGCGCTGCCCCATCGTCACTGATCCAATGTTCACACTCGCCGGCCGAGGATTCAAGCCAATCAGTGCTGCTTTTTCATCATCACAGCCCACAATCTCCAAGTTCCGACCAGGACGCACACCTCGTTTATCCAATACGCGGTACACCATCGCCACCTGCATATCGTGCGGTACAAACAGCCCTGTCACCCGAGGCTTATCCTTTAAAAACCGATCAACCACCTCAGTCACACGCTCTTCAAGCGCAATCACATCAAGTCCAATACCCCCCATTCCATCTGGCGAATCCGACAAATACTCCTTCACGGCACACCGTCGCGACCCTGCGACAAACTTAAAATACTCCGTCCGCAAATCCATCGCCGAATTCTGCGTTAGCGCATTGAGAATCCCAAGCTTCTCATGCCCACGATCCATCAGATACTCTGCCGCAAGCCGGCCCACCGCTTCATTCCCCGCAAGCATCATATCCCCGGTCACATCGTGGTGCGACGTCAGCCAAACTGATGGCACGTCCTCGATTTTTTCTAGTACCTCTTCGCTTGGCTCATGGCCAATCAATACCAATCCACTCACTTGGCGGTTTGCCACAGCTGTTGGCAAATCCTTCACATCTTTCACATGCGCCAAAATCATGTCCAACCCTCGCGCCCTTAGCGCCTGCTCGACCCCCTTCAACATAAGCGGGCATGTCGAAGCATAGTGATGGAACATGTTCACATGCACAATCAAGACTGCCACTGGCAATTTCGCCCCCTTCGACCCACTCTTACGCTTACGGCCACTTGGCTGATAATTCAGCTTACTCATGGCTTCGCGCACACGATCGATATTGTGCTGCGAAACCGAAGGGTAATTGTGGATCACCTTCGAGACCGTTGCTTGAGAGACTCCTGCTAGTGTTGCAACTTCTAATAATGACATAACTTAATTCTAATTCACATACTAATAGGCGTCAATTAATTTTCCGCCCATATTTTCTGGAATTTTCCCACATATTCTCATTCCAGCGATCTCATTTGCCAGACTATCGCTCAACAGCAACCTATATATAGCACCGGCTCCAGTCGATTTTCTCAATTTTTCGGTGAACGATCATCTACATTACTGCCTTACAATTAATTCATCCAATTCCCCTTTCAAACCGCGACCGATGATCGCCTCCACGCCCCGCGGTGCTGATGCTGTCGTCCCATGACCATACTCCGTACGTCCCTTTTGTAGCTTCCCATCTACACGCATCCGCATTTCCCCATCTTTAACAATTAACTCAAACCGATGCCACTTACCATCATCCACGCGATGATCGCTCTTCAACGTAACATCATTCTCACGCCCTGGCCCGTTCACCGTAAACATCAATCGCCCACGATAAGTTCGATCTGCTCGGCCTATAAATGCTGCAAAACCACCGCCACCATGCTGACTTTCAATCAGCATCATATTCGGCCCCACATTCATCGGTACACGAAATCGTCCCGTGACCACAAAGTCATCTCGCCCAAGCTGCAACGATGGCACATCTTCACCCAAATGAATTCCCGCACAATTCTCACCACTAAACTTTGCAATGTACCCATCCACTGCATCACTACCCATCTTCTTCACTAACTCAACGCCCTCTCCCACATTCCCATGCGCTATTCCAATCTGATCATCCACAAATCCATCCGCATCTTCAAACGTCCAATGCGCCACCATTTCTAACTGCTTCTTCTTTAACTGCGCATCCTTATCCGGCGCTGCCGCACCATCCACCGTCCAGATCGTTGATGCAATAAACTCAGCCGGGTGTGATTCGGTTGTGTGATAATAAACCGCTGTAATCCGTCCATCGCTTCGCAAACCTGCACGCACATAACCCAAGTCCCATTCCCGGCCATCATCTCGTAACATCACCTCCCTCGACCATGTTACTCCACCATCCTCACTCACCTTTGCACGGATACCATAAGGCTCACCACGATAACCGTAAATAGCTGCAATTCTTTGCCCGCCCAACGATACCAAACTTGCCGGATTATTATTCTTATCAAATAGCTGACTTATCTTTCGCCACGTCTTGCCTTCATCATCGCTCGCCACAACATCAACCCATTTATGCCGATTAATCCGCCCGCGCACAGCAGCAAGTACCGTCCCATCATCCAGCTTCATTACGCCTGGCATTAGCGCATACGCTGGCAACACTCCACCTTTAAGCTTCTCATATCCTTTATACGGATCTTCTGTTAACCATCCCAGATTTTCGAAAGTCTTGCCGCCATCACTCGTTTTCACAACCAACGTACGACCATGCTCCCCTTTTTCTCGCGGCATATTCGTCACCGAATAAAACAACAGCATCGTCTGCGAATCAATTACCACATAATTCGTCCGCGCCATCAGCCTATTAAAACCGAAGCTCGGCAAGTGATACGGACCCTGCCATACTCTTCCCCGATCCTTTGTCACCCAGAATTTATTCCACCGCATTTTCATGCCAAAACTATCATCTGTAAACGAAATGCCACCCCCATAATCAATCGCTTTTTTAATCGCAGGATAGCCAAGCTTTTTCTTATAAACACCAGCCTCATCTAATCCACCGGGCGTACTTATCTCCGGATGCTCTTCAATCGCCCACGTTTTCCCTCCATTCAAACTTCGCGCAAAGTTTATCCACATATATGTATTCTTATCGATGTTGTGAAAATCATCGCGCTGCTTGATCTGCGTCACGTTAAACCCAACCAACATTTCGTTACCCCACTGCCAGAACCCTTCATTCGCTGGCCAACCCGCAAACTCTCCCTCATTTGCATACACCACCCCATGCTCAACATCGACTGCACCAGCTGCATGTAAATCTAAAGCCCACAACATCCCCAATAATCCAGCACATACACATAACAAGACGTTCTTCACATCAAGCTCCATCATCCATCTATGATTCGTATCACATTCAGTAAACCAATCCAAAGCTTACTTCACTGGTGGCGTCCAGATTGTCGCTGCAATATGGTTCGCCTTCAGCGATTCGGTCGTGTAGTAATACACGATCACAACTTGCCCCTTCGAGTTCACCACAGCTCGCGTGTAACCCAAGTCCCACTCTCGCCCATCATCACGAAGTACATATTCTTTCGACCAGGTTCGACCACTGTTTTCGCTGATCTTCGCTCGAATCCCATATGGCTTCAACCGGCTTCCATACACAATCGCCACACGCTTCCCACCCAACGACACTAAACTCACAGGATTATTATTATGCTGCACAGGCAAACTCAAATCGCGCCATTTCCTCCCCTCATCTTTCGACATCACCACATGATTCCATTTCCCACGCCCTACCCGTTCGCGCATCCCTGCAAGCATCTTGCCATCTTCTAATTCAATCACACTCGGCATAAGCGAAAATGCTAGACGCACATCCGGCTTCACCTTACGATCGCGTAGCATCGGCTCCTTGGTCAACCACGCTACAAATTCAAACGTCTTGCCCCCATCACGCGTCTCCACCATCATCGTCCGCGCATGCTCTCGTTCCATCGCAGGTATATCTGATACTGACAAAAACAACCGACATACCTGCGAATCAACCACAAGATAATTCGTCCGCGCCATCAGAAATCGATGCCCAAAATCCGGCAATTTGAATGGACCACTCCAATCATGACCACGGTTGGTTGAAACATAGAACGTCGAGCCACGAACCTTCATGGCAAAATCCGGATGCGTGAAATCAAATCCACCCGGGCTTGGAACCGGATCTTTCACACCTTCACGCTTCTGCAAATGCTTGGTAGGATCCCCCAGATATTCTGGCGGGCCGATCTCCAAATGCTCTTCTGGCGTCCATGTCTTGCCACCATCCAAGCTTCGCGCAAAAGCAATCCGCTTCGTAGCATCACGATTCAGATTATGCCCTTCATGCTCTTCATAGGCGGTCACTTCAAAACCAACCAGAATCTCATCGCCCCACTGCCAAATACCTTCATTCGCCGGCCAACCCGCAAACTCCTTTGGATTTGAATACACCACAACATGCTCAATACCCGAACCCTTCACATCTGTCGCACCAACTGATATGCATCCACCCAGCATGCCCATAACAACCAACAAACAACCCAGCAATTTCATTGATTCATCCTATAAATATAGTATAAGTAGCATACAGCATTCATTTTCGTACAGGCATCCGCACGTTATATCCCGTACCAAAACGTTTCGCTGTGATATTTTCCATCTGCTCGTCATCACCTTGCAGCAGCTCAACGTGACCGTCAGTAAAACCATAATTCGCTTCAATTTCATCACGCGCCTCGTCAGCAGCATCCCGAAGATAGAACTGCGAAACACCATAACTGGCCGACGGATTAAAAGTTTGTTCATTCACACTGTAATTAGTTGCCGGCGTGTGATTGAATCGTGAATACGTCCCATCGTAACTCATCCGATCCATCACAAGCACTGACACGTCCATATCATCATACTTCCAACGCACCTCCGACCGAATCCATGGCTCAATATAAGGATCTGCTTTCGAGCTGTCGTACTGATAGAAATAGCCCGGTGTCAATTGATAATCAACATAAATTCGCTTGCTGTTCATCGGAATCGCATCAACTGATTTATCCCAAGGCTCAAGGAACGGACACGTAAAGAAATTCACATCGCCAATGTAATCCGCATACAACGGTCGCAAATCAAATGGCTTATGCGTAGAAGAATTTGTCAACGCAATCTGCTCTGGAACAAGCGCACTAGCTGCATTCTCGTATAAGTGCACTGGCATACGACCCTCATCTGCCTCATACGCAAACATCGCACCCGCAATCGATCGCACATTTGACATACATTGAACCATCGTCGCTGCCCGACGCGCCTTGCTCAAAGCCGGCAACAAAATTGATATAAGTAATGCAATAATACTGATGACAACGAGCAGTTCGATAAGAGTAAAAGCTTTTTTTCTAACCATCACACACACTCCATTCTAAAGCTTCAAGAGATGATGAAACAAGTGAAAATCGATTGCAGATCTCCATCCGCAACCGATTGAAAACTCAATTATGTCATTTACGACGGCGTAAGGTCACCAGCATTCCACCAAGACCCAACAAACCAAGACTGGCTGGCTCAGGTACTGGAACACCTTGCTGCCAAAGGTCATAAAGTTCACCATCGGTTAGGTTACCGCTGCCATCTAATGTCGCATCCGGAGCATGGGTAAAAACAGACCACTCATCCAATTCACCGGTATATCGAAGCGTACTACGATTACCAAAGCCTGCCGGTGCACCACCTGTAGCCGAAGCACTGCTTGCCCCCATTGATGCTGTATCCGCTTGCTGAACGCCATCAACAAACATTCTAAGCGTACCGCCATCATTGATTGCTGCAATCCAATGCCATTCGTCATCATCTAATCGCACATCAGAAAAAATCTGAGCCCCGGTCTTACCAACGGTGAAGAACACTTTTCCCCTACGACTGCGGTCTGCACGACCAATATCTAATGTCCAGCCTGTTGTGAAATTACTACGGATTTTTTGGAAAATTGGAATATCACTGTTCACTACATTTGTATCTGTCTTAAACCAACCCACAATCGCAAAATCACTTGTTCCAAGCAAGAATTCTGATGGCCCAGTCCCATCACCACCGAACGTTACCGTTGATGTCGTGCCATTAAATGAACCTGCGTTACCAAAACCGGTTGAACCCGCAACACCAGCGCCACTCGCAGCAAACGATACATCCGTTGCAATGCCATCTGCAGATCCAACATTGTCATCCAATGAGGTCGAACTCGCCGTCTCATCAAAATCATAATGTGCTACAAGCACAGCATCCGCCGAACCAACACCCAATATCAGTGCCGCCGACAAGCCAAGAATCCCAAATTTGTATGACATGTTTACCTCCTACGTGAAATGCGACATACCAAGAACGATCTAAACTTCAAAAACTCTTTGCCACACAACGTGACGTGAATAATGACTAACATTTCTCTTTGCAACGATTCAATACAGCAACTTCGCTTCAATTATCTGAACACACACAATTCATTTGCAACAACGCTATCTTTATTCGCACTCATAAAAGGCAAATGATCTTGACACTTCAATCATAATTCTGGGAATGAAAATTTCAAGAATATAATTAGATAAATATGGAAAATTTTCTTTTATTTTCGGAAAACACCTTCGGCTGTTTTTGCCAGCATTAAATACCCAAGGAAATCCCAAGATTCTTTGGGCGCAGCATAACCCCGCATAGCCTGCATAATCGCAAGCAATCTCATTGGTTACACATGTTTCACTGACAAATACCCCTCAGCCACCCTTAGAACGCAATCTCATTGAATCTACTCACACCTAAAACGGCGCCTCCGGCGTCTCTACCTCTTCACCTCCGACAACTGCCTCATCACTGGTACTTTTGGCAGCTTCAAGCGATCCTGCTTTTTCAACCTCTTCGCTGGCTCGCTTCAATGTCTCGACCATTGCCCCCAATTGCTCCTCCTGCCCCTGCCTGAATCCTGCCAGTTCACCAGCCACCTCTCCCTGATAAATCACCACTGTATGTGGCAGCGTCCCCTTGGGATTAAACACCCCAAATACTTCCCCCTGCTCATCTAGCAAAACATCCATCGAGTAGCCGGCGTCCTCCCAATACCCCGCGGCCTCCCATGACTGCTCCGCTACATTTACCGCCACCACTTTTACCCCTTTATCCTTAGATGCATCCGCAAAGGCCTGCATTCCAGGCAGGGCTTGCTGACAAGGGGGACACCATGTTGCCCAGAAGTCCAATACGACAATCTCATGAGCTTCATATAGATCCGCCAACCGCACCGGCTCACCCTCAAGATCCTTCAATTCAAAGTCCGGTGCTTTTTCACGTGCCTCTTTCTCAACCAGCCCCTGCTTCTTCGGCTCAGCCGGCGCTTCTTTCCCCTCCATATTCGCCCAGAGCGCTTCGAGAGAACTGAACCCTACCCGCCCCTCGGTTACAAACGCAAACATATCCTCATCCATTGGCTGGTTCACACGGACATCTTTATATAGGTAAGAATCGCTACGGAACTGCGACTTACGCTGCTCAAACATGTCTGCCTCAAACCGCACTTGCCGCAGTAATCCTGTTTTCTCATCCACACGCAACAGTAAATCCTCACCCACCATCGGCAGGTGCAATACCGTCACATCCGCCTTCCCCTTCACCGCCATCTTCTTCACTTCCGACACCATATACTCCGCCAACTCACTCACTGGCTCATCACTCAGCAGAAAAGCCACATCCACACAGTAAGGCACCTGCGATAAAATCGGCACCCCTCGTACCTGTGCATACCGCATCAATGCTTGGTAATTCAGATCCCCTTCCATCTCCATCACCAAATACCGATCGCCCCAAAAACCCGTATTTTCTAGGTACATTTTGCCCTCTTTGACCAGCATCACCATGTCTGGCCGATCAATCTTCAGCATCCCCCGCGCCCGATCGAAAGCAACATAAATCTCACCCTCTTGTTTATACACCCACCGCCCTGTCTTCTGATCAGCCGTATACTTCATCGTCGCCTGATACTGCTGCACCTCATGATATCTCGCCACTAGCGCCGATAAGGCCGCCTCTCCCTCTTGCCGCGATTGATCCTCCTGCAACACAATCACATCCCCCGTATCTGACGGCGCAGGCACTTGCGCCAGCCCAGCACTCGGCCACAACCCCATCACAAACACACATAACATCAAGCCGCACCATGGCGTCAACGCTATCCTTAGCCAGTCATTACGATGTTTCTTATGCATACCCGAAAACTCCATCACTGCCCACATCTCGCACTTCACACCTTACCAATCATCATGCTTCACCTGCAAGATTTTTCCAGCAGCCCAAGGCAATCTTGCCCGCCAAACTTGCATCATGCCCCATACTTATAAACAATATGCAATATGAAACAACAGTCATTTGAGCTCGACCACAACGGTCTCACCATCCGAGGCACACAATATCTCCCAAATCAAGCCGAGAACGGAAACCGTGTTCCCACCATCCTCTTCTGCCACGGCTTCACTGGCAACAGATTCGAATCCGGCTTTCTCTTTGTCCGACTTGCACGTTTCTTAACTCAGCACGGCTATGCCTCGATCACCTTCGACTTCCTGCACTCTGGCGAATCCGATGGTGCGTTCGAAAAAATGCTGCCCTCAGGCGAAATCGCTGATGCCCGCCGCATGACTGAATATCTTAAAGGCCTCACCTTCGTCGACCTCTCCCGAGTCGCACTGCTCGGTTTCTCTCTCGGCGGTTTTGTTTCTGCCGCCACAGTCTCCCACACTAACCTCTACAAATCGCTCATCCTCCTGGCTCCCGCCAATAGCAAAAAATACCGCCACCATGCTCAAACAAACGGATCTACCTCGTCAACGACTCACGGTCCTTTTAAATTACACCCAGAATACTACAACGACATCACCGGAATCGACACCCTAAGCCTCATCACGCAGAATCCTCGCCCAACCCTCATCATCCAAGGATCAAATGACGAGGCGGTCACACCCGCTGCCTCCGGTGAATACAGGGAGGCACTCACAGCCGCGGGCATCCCCAACACTTACACACTCATCCAAGATGCTGACCACGGCTTCAACCATCCTGACTGGCGCACTCAACTCCATGACCACGTCCTCTCACACCTACAACAAACCCTCTAAAAACCGTACATATCCACATCAGTCCACACACGCCGCGCGTCATTGTCATCGAAACTTCGCGGGCCTATCATAATCCCAATAAATAACCGTTTATCAGGAACCTCAGCATGGCCAGCCCAGACGACCGTCGTTACCTCGAATCTCACGAATGGCACAAGCTCGAAGGCGATGTCGTCACACTCGGCATCTCCCAATTTGCTGTCGATGAACTCACCGACATCACATACGTCGAAGCCATCGTCTCCGAAGGCACTACAGACAAAGGCGCCCCCGTCGCTGAGGTTGAATCCGTGAAGGCAACATCCGAAATCTACGCTGGCATTGATGGCGAAGTCATCGATGTCAATCAAGACGTCATCGACGACCCCTCCCTGATCAACCAAGACTGCTACGGCAAAGGTTGGCTGCTCAAGATCAAACCCGCGAACCCAGCTCAGCTTGACGCTCTGCTCTCCTCGGCTGACTACGATAAACTCCACGGCTGATCCCACAGCCGCCGGAAACTACTTTGGCAGGCAAACCAGCAAATATACCTCGCGCGGCCTATCAGCCGCGTTTTTCTTTGTCTGATATCTCGAAAACCCCCGCCAACGCCCTTGCCCAACAAGCATATTCCCGCCCCCTTTCGCCTCTGCGCCTCGCGCGTTAACATATTCACCTGATTGGAATTGAGTGCCCGCACCTGCCCGAACCTTTAATGGCAGGTCTCCGCGCGGCTGCGGTAACATTGGAGTCCCGGCAAACGCCCGGCTCGATGAACGAAATGGAATGAGTTCATGATTGTCGACATCAACACGCGCATCTGGGAATCCACAGAACAACTCGGCCCTGCTATCTCACAACAGATGCGCCGCCGGCACATCACGCCTTGGGACAAGCCCGCTCCATCATCTGACGCACACGCGGAAGCCATGGCCAAAGTTGAAACTGCCATCGTCCTCGGCTTTCGCTCCGAATATCTTGACGCCAACATCCCGCATGAAAAAGTTGCGGAATACGTGGCGCTTGATCCCGCAAAATACCTCGGCTTCATGGGCATCGATCCTTCTGCAGACAAGCCCATCCCCTCACTTCAAAAAGGCCTCGACCTCGGTCTCGTTGGCGTTACCATCTCTCCCTCCGCACAAGGCTACCACCCCGCCGACACACGCGCCATGGAACTCTTCGAAGCATGCGAAGCGCAGAACATCCCTGTCTTTATCGAGTTCGATGCCATGCTCGCCCGTGACATCAAAATGGAGTTCGGCCAACCCTACCTTCTCGACGAAGTCGCACGCACCTTCCCCGCACTCAACATCATCATGACCTCACTCGGCCACCCTTGGGTCGAACAAGCCATCGCACTCATCGGCAAGCACCCCACTATTTACACCGACCTCTCCGATCTGGTCCGCCGTCCATGGCAACTCTACAATGCGCTGCTGCTCGCCCATCAGCAAGGCGTCACCAACCAGATCATCTTCGGGTCAGGCTTCCCATTCTGCACACCTGAAGAAGCCATCATGACCCTCTATTCCGTCAATACCCTCGTCCAAGGCATGCACCTCCCCTCAGTCCCCCGCGAAAACATTCGCGCGATCATCGAACGGGACACCCTCAAACTCCTCGGTCTACAAAAACCAGATGCTCCTGCCACACACAACACCGAAGACGATCCACCACTCGAACTCGTCGTCGCCCCAGCTACCGAAACAACCACAACAGAACAAACCAATACCGACGCACCAGACGAAGATCAGGAGCCCTCCGCGTGAGCATCTCATCATCCACCTCCCCGCGTATCACAACCAGTCTCCTTGCCATCATGCTTGCCCTGTTCTCCGGCTGCACCACCGCATCGCTCCCCTCTCTCCCCGTTGTCTCCGGCCCCGGTGCCAAGATTGATGTCACATCACAAACTCACCCTGAAGCATCACGATCCTTCAAATTCGATCAAGCACTCTATAACGTCGACGACAACAGTGACGTAACCATCCTCCTCATCCAAGGCACAGCTGAAAACCCCACCGCCGTTCTCACCGCGCGGATGTTCTGGACCCCTATTCCTGCACAGACCCCCATCGACCAAACTGCCACCAACGCCACCTTCCACCTAGCCCTCTATAACGATCAACCCGATGGTTCAAAAGCATGTGCCGTCTACGCAGGTGCCGGCTTCCTTTACCTCTATAATAACGCAGGTAAGTCAAAACTCTCTGCTGGCATCTGGGAAGCCAACCTCCGACTCGCCGACGCCACCACCAACCATAAAAACGTTTACGACAAGTCCAAGCTTGATGGTAAGATCATCGCCCTCAAGAACAGCACCCTACTAAGCGAGAACCTCGCCACCATTAATCAGATCACCGCACAATATCTCGGCTATCCACGTTTCATGATGAACCCTTCTTCACCATTCATCACGCCCCCATCTGATCAGCAACTAGCCCGCTCATACTAACAATCCTCTACCCATCACTTTTATACACAAGTCCGCACACTCTGCGTGCATGTGGGTTATTGATGACATACCACTGCACCATCTACTCATAAAAAAACCACAGCAACTCGCTGTGGTTTGATTCATTATCTATAACAGATTACACCTATCCTACTCCTCATCCGGTGGTTTGATATCCGCCTGTGTATGTAGGTGTTCCTCAGGATGCTGAAACGTCACCACCTTAAATACACACCAACCCAAAAGCGTGGTCATCCCGCCCACCATGATGATCAGCATGATCCATCCGCCAATATTCATAGTTCCGCTCCTTTCTGCGAAGCCTCAAGCCGATCCCAACGGCGTACTGCCTCGGAGATGACAAGAACCAAAAAGACGATCATGAGTAAGATCAAACCAACACTGAACTGAGCCGTGCGATCATGCATAAGTGCGTACAAAGCAGTGTTTTCTGTCTTCTCCGGATCGACATAATTCGCATAGAAATTCGTGTACGCCCAGAAACCAAACACCGCCAGCAAATACAACGGCGAAATAAATTTCACGATCACAAGCACAAAGAACGGAATCGGTATCTCCGCCCCCCGATCAATCTCTTCCTTACCTTTACGGATGCCGAGTACCCAGCCAAACATAATCACCTGTATCGTTGCAAGCGTATAAATGCCCACTGTGCCGATCCAGAAGTCGATGGTGTCCACGCCCTTCGCGCCGGCGCTGAAGTACATCACGAACCACGCGCCACAGACTGTAATGAATCCAAGGATCGCCATAGATGCCCGCCGTCCAACGCCGAGTGATTCTTCCAAGAATGCAATCGCCGGCTGAAGCATTGAGATCGAACTCGTTGCCGCCGCCAAGAACAGCAGGAAGAAGAAGATGAATCCAATCCATCGCCCAAGCGGCATCGCATCAAAAACCTGCGGTAACGTGACAAAACCCAAGCCAAACGTTCCCGGAGGATTTTGCACTACACTTGGCCCAAGCATCACAAACGCAGCAGGTATCACAATCAAACCGCCGAGACACACTTCACAAAAACCATTCCCCGCAGCCGCCGTTACACTGCTCAGCGCTATATCATCGTCCTTTTTGAGGTAACTCGCATACGTGATGATGATCCCAAACCCAACCGACAACGAGAAGAAAATCTGACCCGCAGCCGCAAGCCACATTTCAGAATTATGTCTTGGATTAAGTGACTCCCAGAAACCGCGGCCTTCGGTATACGGATTGAACATATAACCCAAACCGTTGATCACTGTTTGGTCAGGAGCCGCAGGATCAACCGGCAACGTAAGCACACGAATCAACACCAAGATCGCACACACAATCAATGTCGGCATCGCAATCTTACAAAACAGTTCGATTCCTTTGCTCAAGCCCCGATAGATCAGATAAAAATTCAAGGCAAAGCAGATCGCCAAAAAGATGGTCGCATTCTTCATCGGATCGTCGAAGAGCGTTCCATCACCAGCAATCCCCGTAAACACATGAAAGAAACTCTCCGATTGGTCTGCCGTTTTGACCTCCGTCATACCGCCCGTCAAATACTGCCACGCATACCCCAAACACCACGCCTCTACAAACACGTAGTACATATAGATCATCACTGGAATCAGCGGCCCAAGCACACCAAAATACGCTCCCGTGCGGCTACGATTCGTGATCGCATGAAACACGCCCGGCGTCGAATTAAAACCAAACCGACCACCTCTTCTGCCCAACCCCCATTCCGAAATCGCGATCGGTAGACCCAACAACAAAAACGCCACCACATACGGCACCATAAACGCGCCGCCATACTCCGCAGCCAACCCAGGAAAACGCAAAAAATTACCTAAGCCCACAGCACTTCCTGTCACCGCTAAGATCACCCCGATCCGCGTTCCAAACGATTCCTTCGGCCGCTGAAGCTCTGACATGTAACATTCCTCGTGATATTGACGAAAGACCCGATCCCTTCATTCGCAGATGGTAAGCACAGGCGAATGGAAATCCCGAAATGATCGCAAACATAAAACTAACGTTTTACACGCATACCGCAACTATTTTTATCATTCTTCACAATCCCATACGCCCTTTCCAGTAGCGAAACTGGACCTCCCCTCATCTTTCACCGATCATATTCACTCCCAAACCACCACTCAGAATTCCGCCAAGTGTGAAACCCAAATATGAATCAACCCGATCAAAATCAACCTACTGAGCAAGAACGGCTTGCTGCTGAAGCACCCGCCGGCCCTATCTCCAAATGGGCTATCCACCGCCGCATGTACGACTGGGTTCTCTCATTCGCGCACTCCAAGCACTCAACCACGGCACTCTTCACTATCTCCTTCGCAGAATCATCCTTCTTCCCTATCCCACCCGACGTTCTGCTCGGTCCGCTCTGCCTCGGCAAGCGATCCAAGTCCCTCTACTTCGCCACCGTCTGTACCCTTGCCTCAGTCCTCGGCGCTTTCTTCGGCTATCTCCTTGGATACATCGCCATCGAAGCCGCCGTCGCCTACATCCCCGGCATTCACATGGGCCCCGAAGCATCCGAGAGCTGGAAGGATGTCAACGGCCTACGCAACGCCTTCGACGCCTACGGCCAATGGTTCGTCTTCGTCGCGGCACTCACGCCAATCCCATTCAAACTCCTCACCCTCACCGCCGGCGCCGCAAAGATGAACCTCCTCGTCTTCTTTATCGCCTGCCTCATCGGACGTGCCATCCGCTTCTACGGTGTTGCCATCGTCTTCTGGGCCATCGGCCCCAAAGCGGTTCCCTTCATCGACAAATACTTCAACCTCCTCTGCGTTATCTTTGTCGTCCTGCTCATCGGTGGATTCGCACTCATCAAACTTTTCTAGCCATAACACCACAAAACCACACCCCAATCACACCCTGCAAAACCCCTGCTTTTCCGCTAAAATGCCCGCTCCGACTTTACAAGATCATTCATCCTAACTTATGGATTGACACATGAACGTACTCGTCACAGGTGGTGCTGGCTATATCGGGTCACACGCAGTTAAACAACTCGTCGAAGCTGGCCACAACGTCTTCGTCATCGACAACCTTTGCATGGGACACCGTGCCGCCGTCCATCAAGATGCCACCTTCTATGAGCTGGACATCCGCGAAACCGAAGCTCTCACTGAGATTCTAAAAAAGAACAATATCGAAGTCGTCATGCACTTCGCCGCACTCGCTGTCGTTGGCGATTCCGTCACCGACCCCATCTCCTACTATGACAACAACACCCTCGGCTCACTCTCGCTCCTCAAAGCCATCAACGCCGCTGATATTAAAAAGCTTGTCTTCTCATCTACCTGTGCCACCTATGGCGAACCTGAAGAAGTCCCTATCGTCGAAACCTGCCCACAATCACCCATCAACCCCTACGGCACCTCCAAACTCGTCTTCGAATTCATCCTCAAAGACTACGCACATGCCAACCCTGACTTCGCCTATGCAGCGCTTCGGTACTTCAACGTCGCGGGCTCCGCAGAAGACGGTACTATCGGCGAAGACCACTCCCCCGAATCACACCTCATCCCCGTCATCCTCAACACCGTCCTCGGCAAACGTGAAAAAATCATCATCTTCGGCACCGACTATCCCACGCCCGACGGCACCTGCATCCGGGACTACATCCACGTCCAGGACCTCATCAGCGCACACATCACTGTCATGAACGCACTTCAGCCTGGAGACAACCGTTTCTACAATCTCGGCATCGGCAACGGGCTTTCTGTCAAAGAAATCATTGATGCTACCAAAGCAGTCACCGGCGTTGACTTCAAAGTCGAAATCGGTGACCGCCGCGAAGGTGACCCCCCCGCCCTCTACGCCAACCCCACCAAGATCAAATCCGAACTTGACTGGTCCGCCAAATATACCGACGTCAAACCCATCATCGAAACCGCTTGGAACTGGTTCAAAAACAATCCCAACGGCTACAACGACAAATAGTCATCCCAAACAACCAAACACAAAACCCCGCCGCCGCAGTGGGGTTTTTTCTTGATATCACCTACAATCCAAACATGAACACCAACCCCGAGCAACCACCTCAACCACAAGAGAACAACGACCAAACCACCGAAACATGGTCTCCACCCGCCGGCAGACTCGCCAAAGCCTTCGCCGTAGTCATGCTCGCGATCATCGCCATCGTTCTGCTGATCATGATCGCGTCACTCTTCTTCAATACAAGCAACTAAAAAATCCATGCCGTAACTCACGAGTGCTCCTCACGTTCATTCTCAAGCTGACGTTCAAACAACCGATCCCGCAGTTCTTCAGACGCTTCAATAATCGCGCGATGCGATGATTCACCATGCTCATCGAAGATCAGATCATCACCTGACACTCGCTCTTCAATATGCTCCGTATCAACCCATTCTGCTTTCGCTTCTGACACCTCATCATGTGATACTTCAACTGTCCGTGCCATCGCCGGCGCAAACCACACCGCGGTTATAAGCATCATCACAGAGCCTATCAAGCACCATCGCAACCCCAGCGCCTTTGTTGTTAAGTCACGATCCATCAATCGTTCGACGCGCATCCGTAAACCGGACCGCCGCCCCGCCATACACGGTACCGGAATGCTTCGATCCCGCTGAACCATCCAACCCGCAACTTCCGTCAAACAACGCGCCATCACCAGCGGATCTTCAACCTGCCCCGCCGCCCAGTCATCACACTGTTCCTCAGCCGCCATATATAAATCACGGGCTGCAACACGGAATAACAGCTGAAAAAAGAATACCGCTTTCAACACATTCAACAACCCAAGCTTAAACGTGTCATATCGCAGGTGATGAGCAATTTCATGTCCCAACATAGCGGACAATTCTTCTTGACCAAGTTCATCAAGCGCCCGCGACGGCATACAGATTTCCCGACCCTTTCCAAAACCAATCGCAATCGGTGAACCCAAATCATTACTACGTGTCAGTCGCGGTTTACGACGAAGACAAGCCCGTTGGCTCAAGTGATTAAGCGCAAGGTCAACATCATGATCTCTTACAAGGTCACGCCTAAGCAATCGCCTCCGGAAAACAGCAAGCCTGATCAGATAAAGCGTCAGCAAAATCCCCGCCCCCGCAAGCCAAACCCACGGTACCACACGAGACCAATTCACAGACCAGGACAACGTATCCGATGCTACAACAGCATCTCGATGGCTCGCCTCAACAGCTTCTCGTTCAGTAACTTCAACATCAATCGAACCACTCGCTCCAACAACCCCATCAACATCCACATGTTCAGTAGATGATACGATTGATCCCGGCATCGTAATCTGCCAAATCGCTGACTCACTACCCGTCATCAAACGCGCCGTCGGCGTCACCAGACTCGCAACAATCGCTGTGTACCAAATCACTTCTCGTAACCGCGCATGCATCCCTGGTCGCAATCGCAAAACAATCCATGCAAGCCCACACCATAACGTGCTATGCACAAGAAATGTCATCAGCCAAACGATCATCGCTTGCCCTCTTTTTTCTTGGCCGTCTTCTGGGATGCAAGACGTGCCTTGAGTTCATCTATTTCTGAAGCATCAATCTCACCTGCATCGATCAGATGATTCACCAACGCTCGGCTGTCCCCAGAAAACATCCGCTTCACCAAGTCTACTACCATCCCTTCGCGCGCCTCGGATTCCGCAATCAGTGGATGGTAGATAAATTGCCGGCCGTTTTCACGATGCGCAACTAACCCACGCTCTTCCATCTTCCGTAACATGGTCTTGATCGTCGTGAGCGCCAAGCCACGATCTACCAAAAGCGCATGTACCTCACTTGCAGCAGCTTCTTCGCGCTCCCATAAAACCTGCATGATGGCAAACTGCAAATCTCCAAGTCTGTGCTTCTGACTCATGGTTTTCTTTCGACAAAAG
The DNA here is from genome assembly GCF_050931845.1 of Poriferisphaera sp. WC338. Lineage (GTDB taxonomy): Bacteria > Planctomycetota > Phycisphaerae > Phycisphaerales > Phycisphaeraceae > Poriferisphaera. The sequence goes on along the minus strand of NZ_CP194516.1, from coordinate 1,037,999 downwards.
TTTTCGTCATTGTACCAGTTCATTACTGCGAAATGAACGCCCATGTTTGACATGTAGCGTCCATTCGTCTCGAGAGAGATAGTCATATTAAAAGGCCGCGAAGAACCAAAATAACCCTCCGCGGCCCTTCCATCAGCTAATCTCGATTTCGTCGTGTAGCGTATCGCAACGACTGAATTTCTTGCGTGAGCAGTTGCAGTTGGTTATATACCGGACGCAATGATGCTTCCTTCGGACGGCTATCGCCTTCACCTTCGCCGCCTGCACCATGTTCACCATCGCCTTCTTCGCTACCTGGCCCATGACCTTCTTCGTTACCATGCTCAGGGTGCGTCGTCCACCATGAAAATTTCTCGCCATTGGCTGCAAGTTCCACAGGCAACTTCTTACCTGGCTTCAGATCCATACGCTCAGTCGGGCCAAGCTCCGTACCGTTGGACAGGTGTACCTCAACACGCACATCCTTCAGCGTTTTCTTCGTAGTGTTCGTTACGATACCCTTGAATGCTTGTGTTGCGGGATCATAAACAATCACCAAGTGTGCACCCTTGCGTGTTCCATCATATTTCTGATTCTTTGCGATACGTGCCTTACCCTCTTCACCTGCACCGTCACCAACACCTTCGCCTCCACCCTCTCGGCCTTCACGCGCGCCATGGCTCTCACCACGTTCACCGCGACCTTCTGAGCGTTCGCGACCTTCTCGGTGCTCGCCACGTCCTTCACGCCCCTCGCGGCCTTCATGCCCTTCCGAACGTTCACCACGCGATGATCGTTCCGTTTTGATCCCAAGCTGCCGACGTAGCGCCTGCAAATCTAAACGGGCCTGTTTGACCTGCTTCATCAAAATCTCTGCATCTGTTTTACTCTCGCCACCATCACGCTCAGCATATGCCGTCAAGCCAACACCAACAGCAGCCAACAGCGTCAACGATGCAAGGGTGGTTTTTACGATCTTCGATCTCATCATCGGTCGGTCCTCTCAAAAGGTTACTTCACTCAGCCTCAGGAAGGTGCTGACGCACATTGAGGCTTGGGGCGGGATAACGACTACTTTGGTAATCGACTACCTTGGTAATCGTAATAAAGCAGACCAACACTGTCAAGAATTTTACGAATCGATTTTTCAAAAAAATTTCATCCCCCTCTCTATCAAAAAATACACTCCACTGCGCATGTGAAATGATTTAACCAGCAATATTTACAACTCATCCACAATCTCTCCCACCCCATTCAACCGCCAAACAACAAGACCGCTCGATCGCCTATCTAATAAAAAGTTAAAAGATCTACATTCGTGAACCTCTGGGATTCCGCGCAGCACGTGGCCCAAACCCCCACATCGGCGTACTTTTCATCAACACAAAACCAAGCGGTAAACTCAGTACCGTCGTGTAAACCAACATCATAAAGTACCGATACATCTGATCCGCGCTCTGCCACCCCGGCACCGGCTCGTTCGTCAGCCAACCCAACCCACGTAGCTTGATCATGAAAATCGCGACCAATGATGCAAAGATCCCGCACGCAAACACCATCACACTCATCGCCAGCACACTCTCACGAAAAACAAACCCGCGCATCTGCAGCACCGCAATCCCGCCCACCAAAAATCCCAGTGCATTCGGCCCCACTATCGGCCCGCCCGGTATCGTGCTCGACATCAAATCCACCACTACCCCTAATCCCAACATCACCCACAGCACCACATTCCCACGACCCATCATCACCACATAAACCCCAAGCACTAACAACAAACTTGGTGCCATGCCACCTAACCCTTCGGGCAACGAAATTAATGGCTTCGTCCCCATCTCCACTGCCAACAAACCATAGCTCACCAAAACTAGAATCAACCAGTTCATCGCATCCCCCCACTAATCACAAGATAGATACCCATCTGATTCATCACCTACTCCACCGGAATGATTACGTCCACACGTGTCAAACGATCTAGATTCACGCGTGGCTTCACCACCACACGCTTCATCAAAAACGGCGTCTTCGGATGATCTTCCACCACCTCCACTTCACCGACAATAAACGCCTTTGCTTCCTCCGGCCAGCTCCCTTGCTCATCACTCAAATGTACCCAATCCCCTTGATAAACAGGATATTCCACCTCTACATCTACGTAAAAATGTTTGCGATCTTCCGCCAACTCCAAGAATTCTTCGCGCCCAAATCGCTTCTCCAACTCCCGCGGTGCCATAAACTTCACACCCAGCGGCGGCGCACTCTCACTCGTCACCAACTGCACACGGCTCGTCAACACTCCCACATCCATCACCACACCCACCAAATCCCGCCCACGTGTCACAACCTGCCCCGGATGCACACCTTTGTTTGAACCACGATCTACCGTCAAAATAGGATTTAATTTATCCCCCGTGTTCATGGTTACGCGCGCATCAAGGAACGTCAGCCCGCCCAAGTCCCCACGTGTTTCCTGCACACCTCGCAGCTGCACAACCTCTTCGCGCAATCGCTCGTTCTCAAAGAGCAGCTGTGCGATAAACTTTTTCGCATCCGCATAATACGCCTGCAGATCCTCATACTTCTCAAGCTCTGGCACCACCCGCCCGGCATTCCCCTCGCCACCTGACATGCTCACCGACCATCCCAGCATCGTCCCACTCACCGGCGACAGCGTCGTCTGCAAGAAACCTTTTGGCAACATCGCCAGCATCCCGCCCCAACGCGCAGGCAACAAACTGCTGATTACCAACAGCACAACCACCACGCCCATCATCTTCGCTGTATTGCCTGACCTCTGAACCATAATCAGCCCGAGATTATAACCGCGATCACAAAACCCCGCCCTAACATTTCGCATGCTCATCTAACACCACAAAACTAGCTAATATCTGCTCAGACTCATTACTGCAACCATCAAGAATCTGAGGTGAAATTGACGGTTCAACCTCTCCTCGGCGCAACCAATATATATCCGCAGCGCACCCTTGAGCAACCAATGTTTCATTTATTATTATGGTATTGCATTATTCTTATCTTCCAGTTATCTTTAAGGCTATCGCAACATAAATGCGCATCGCACCACCTATAAGACATAAACGAAGATTCACACTGATTCTTAACTGTGTACCCATCTATCTGGGTTTCACTTCTGGCTCAGCACAACCGCTCATCAAAGCACGAACAGATTGTTTCATTCATCAGCCACCTGTACATCGGAGATAGAAGATGAACGTTCCCTTCCGACCCACCTCCCAACGTGGTGCATTCACACTAATCGAATTGCTTGTTGTCATATCTATTATTGCACTACTAATTGGTATTCTGCTGCCGGCACTCTCTGCTGCACGCAATACCGCACGCACCATTTCATGCGCTTCCAATATGCGGCAAGTTACCACAGCTCTACTCATTTATGCCACTGACAATCGTGACAGCTTCCCACCTAACGTTGCTGACAGTGCGCTCCCCGGCGGAGGTCATTTCTGGTACGACACCGAAATCCTCGGACAATACCTGCCCACCGGTAACCCTGAAAACACCGTTGAACTCGGTGGCGTCGTCATGCCCTGCCCATCAGACTCTGAGGAAGTCGCTCGCTCTTACACCATCAACGGATGGGCCTCCGGGAACATTGATGATGGGCTTCTCTCCGCAGGCAATTCGAATCAAAACTGGTACAACGGATGGGGCTCGGGTCTTAACCAATCCGGCATCCGCTTTGATGCATCCGTCAAAGAAGCCTCCAAAACAATCCTTCTTGTTGAAGCTTGGGCACAATGGCCCATCGCGGGCAAGTACTACACTGGCTGGTTCGTCGGCTCTTACTACAACTCCGCCAAGCCATACGGCAAATTCGTCAAAAACAACTACCCCTATAGTACCTATACAGGGCAAGCGGCCGAATCTGCCATCTGCTGGACCCGCCATGCAGAAACCGATGATTACTATGCCGGCAACGGCGCAGCGAACTTCACCTTCGTCGACGGTCATGTCTCTCTCTTCCAAGACGATGAACTCGTCGATCATTCCGACGGAATATCAACCCTCACCGCACTCTGGTCCGAATACGATTATAAAAATAATACACCCTAGCCTTCTCTTTACTACTTATGATCTTTGTAAAGCTGCGGCTTTCCACGCTAAGAAAGCCGCAGCTTTTTCGATCCAACATCGCGACCGTGGCGCAGCAAAACAGGCCGACAATCACGTCAGCCTGCTAATCATTCAATCTTATTGACCTATCACACTAGACTCACCTCTTCAATCACAGCTCGTCCATGTCAGACTCCATTGTCTGCTTCCACTCTTCGAGATGCTCAAGATAAATCGCAGTCCCACGTGCCACACACGTCAATGGGTCATCTGCAATGCGGCAATCCAATCCCGTGGCATTGCTGATTACCGTGTCAATCCCGCGGAGCAGCGCACCACCACCCGCCAGCACAATTCCGTTATCCACGAGGTCCGCCGCCAGCTCCGGCTCTGTCCGCTCAAGCGTCCGTGTCACCGTTTCAATGATCGCACTCAGCGGCTCTTGTAATGCCTCGCGAATTTCTTCACCGGTAATCACCGTTTTCCGTGGCAAGCCTGAGATCATGTCCCGGCCACGTACTTCCATGCTGCGCTCATCGCCATCTGGAGCGGCACTGCCAATCTCAATCTTGATGCGCTCAGATGTCTGCTCACCAATCATCAGGTTGTAAGCCTTCTTCATGTGATTGATGATCGCTTCATCCATATCATCACCCGCCACACGCACACTCTCACACTGAGCGATGTCTGCCAGCGACATGATCGCGACTTCCGTTGTGCCGCCACCGATATCAACGATCATGCTGGCTGTCGCTTCCACAATCGGAAGTGCGGCTCCAATACCAGCCGCCATGGGTTCTTCAACCAGATACACCCGCCGCGCCCCGGCTCGCTCGGCGCTGTCCAGCACCGCACGCTTCTCAACCGCGGTAATACCACTCGGCACCGCAATCACCACCCGCGGTTTTACCAGCGGGCGTTTGCCGTTTACTTTGCGGATGAAGTAGCCGAGCATCGCCTCGGTGATTTCAAAGTCTGAAATCACACCGTCTTTGAGTGGACGGATCGCAGTGATACTGCCCGGTGTTTTACCAAGCATTTCCTTGGCAACCCAGCCAACAGCATTTCCATTCTGTAGTACTTGGTTAGTCCCCTTCTTCACCGCCACCACACTGGGCTCGTTGAGAACGATACCCTCGCCGCGAACACACACTAACGTGTTGCAGGTTCCAAGGTCGATACCCATATCGACGCTGAACCAACTCATGATGTTATCAACTATCAAGACGCCGATCCCCTGTCTTTCTTTGGGTCGGTCTGGGCTGATATGTGACCTACGCTTTTAGTCATCAGCCTCCAAGTCCGTTCGGAGATTCGTAGGCTCCCTGCACCCCGCACTCCATCTCCCCGTCCTTTGCTCCCAGTACATCATCCCCTTGCTACTGGCGCTACAAACATCCCAATCTTTGCATTGCCAAAATCCCCCACATCACCAACAACAACATCCCCCTAGATCGCCCCCAGCTTACTCCCGCGCCATGCTATTGCGCCCACACACAAAGTAGCCGTTGGCTGCAAACCCATCATCCATCACCCGAGCGGTCTTAAGCAAGACCAGTAGTCGCGGCCAACATCTCACGCACATCGCCCAGCATCGCCGTCGGCAAGCTGAACGGACTGCCATAAAGAGACATACCCTTCATCGCCACAAAGATGACTGCCGCAACCAACGCAATCGCTGCAACAACCAGCAGGACCGTGTAAACATTGTTCTCTGAATCCATGTCCATTTACTCCAAAGGCGATCGATCCGCCGCGTGAACACTCCGCTTGATCCGCAAGACGCCAAGATCAATCCTGACGTCACGAACTTAAAACACAAGGCAGGCCTTTCAGCCCACCTTGCAATCATTTTTTGTTTAGAAGCTGCCAGCCAAAACCGTGTCACCAGCTTGGATCGCACCGTTGACCAACGTCAACTGCCCCGCTGCGTCACGCGCATCAACCTTGGTCACGATCAATGTGCCAACATATTCACTGCCGCGATGAACCATGAATTCCATGTTCTCAGCCACGCCATCGTTCTTACCAACATTGATCTGCACCATAGTGACTTCGCCGTAAGCCTTGACCAAATCGATCTGACCAACGATCTGATGTGAAGGCTTCACCTTCACTGTGCCTTCACCGGTGTTGTAGACTTGCTGCTGCATATCCTGCGGGAGGCTCGCAATAGCTGTCTCGATCTTCTCAAGTTCTTCAGCCAACGCCACCGCGTTTTCTTTGTTGTGCTGCAAAGAACGGATCAAACCTTCACGCTCGGTTTCGAGTTCATTGATACGATCGATCGCCTGCACAAGCTTGGTTTCTGTATCCACCAGCTGGCTGCGGCCATCATTCAATTCCGAATTCACCTTCTCAAGCAAGGTCACGCTCAAGTTGGAAGTCGCGGTCAAACGAGCGACATTAGCCTTCTGCTCGTTCAGCGAACTCACCATACTCTTGTTTCGTGCTTCGCTCTCAGCGATATCACGTCGCTGCTGGGCGATCGTAGCGGTCAGCTCAGCTACTGTACCATTTAGGGTGGCAATGCGTGCACTTTCCGTGGACTGCATCGATTCAATGTCTGACTGCAGCTTTCGCAGTCTCACTTGAGCACCCTTAAAATTACTCTCATGTTTCTTGGCTTCTTCCTTGGCGTCATTCGTATTCGCCACGAAAGAGACAGTCAAGGCAACCAGCAGGACCGACAGAACGGTCACTACAACGACAAATGCTTTGGTCAAAAGACTCAATGTGCTACCTCTCGAAGCGAGGATTATCGTGAAGGAAGGAGGCTCTCAAATCCCCTCATTCGAGGCCTTTACGACAGCCTAGAAATAACTGAATCCCCCCGAATTGTCAACCATTCCTCGGCCCGATTGGTCCTTTTTTCTCTCCACACCCCCTTTATCTAACTCATTGGCTCTTCAAAGACTTCAATAAAGCCGCCGAAGCCGACAATCGCACCAGTTGATCTGGGTCATCCAAAAGGGCCGTAAGTCGCCTCGCACTCTCAATATCTCCCATCAATCCCAGCCCAAAGGCGCTCTGCCCGCGGATCTGCCCTGCCATGATTTCCATCGCCTTCGGGTTCACAAGTAGATTCCGAAACGCGGTACTCTGAGCACTATTACCGTGCTTATCCAAAAACGCTTGTACACTCTCCTCTACATCTGCTGGCCCGTACGTCGACGATGTCAACAACACATCCCGACCTTCAACCGATCCCAACTCACCCATCGAGATTGCCGCCGCCAAACGCACATGCGCATTCGGATCCTTCAGCATCGGCTTGAACGCCGCTGTCATCTGCCCATCACCCAGCTTGCCCAACGTCGAAATCGCGAGCACCCGCACACTCTCATCCTCACCTGCGTGATACACACGTACACGAATCGAATCCATAGCTTCTTCACGACCCAGCCGCACCATCGCTTCGGCAAACTGGATCTGCTCCACATCACGAAGCGACTGCCCAGCCGAGAACTTTGCCTGCGACATGTCCGCCAGCATCGGAATTGCGCTCTTGTTCCCCATGAGCCCCAACAGCATCGCCACGTTCCCGCGCAACCGCACATCGCGCGACATCAACATCCCTGCCAACGGTGACGCATCCACATCCATCCCACAGCGCGCCGACGCAAACATCGCCGCCGCACGCACACTCTGATCCGGATCTTTCAATAAACCCTTCGCACTCTCACCCAAAGACTTGATCTTGTGCTTACCAACCAACACCAACGACGCATACCGTACCACCGTACTCTTGTCAGAAAGGCCAAGCTGCAACATCGGCAGCATCCGCTCATCCACATACGATGCGGCCTCGATCGCGTTCGCCCGATAGAATGGGTTCCTGCTTGAGCTCGCCTTCACCACTTCATTGATCGCTTTTGTTCTCGCCGCCTCCAGTACCAACCGCGCCCCGTCCTGCCCGGCAATCATCTCTAAGGCCTGAGCACCCTCCGGCTGAACAATCAAACCGCCTGCATCCTTCGCATCAGCAACCTGCATCCCACCCAGACTTAAAACAACAAAGCCACCAAGCGCCACATAAAATCCAACGGTTCGTTTCATCATCATGTTCATCCATTTTGCCCCGCCGACAATCTGCCCAGCAAACCGTCAACTCGTTGTTCATCCTGATCGCGATCAGTACACGCGCCTGATCTCATCCACCCCACACTACCCCTTTAGACGCCGCCGCCATTCATCCGTTTCACCCCATTCTAACACCTCGAACCGCCCCCACGACGATCAGCACGCATAACGCGCCTACCGCACCCCAAACCCCTGCATTTCCAATACGTCCGTACCCGCTCACCCGTTCATCAAATCTCACCCATTCGTTCGCCCACCCCGCCACATACTGCACCTTCCCGCCTTGCTCCACCACCTTCGTCACACAACCCATACTGTCAAAAAAACCGCTCACCCCAGTATTCACGCTCCTTGCCGTCGGCAAACGATTCTCAATACTCCTTAACCCCGCAATCTGCATGTGCTGCAACCGCTGTGACTGCCCGTCATACCACGCACTGTTCGTAAGATTCACAATCACGTCGGCCCGTTTCACCATCTCGCCATCCACCTCCTCGTACGCCAACCCCCGCACCTGTCGCGGCACTACATCCTCATAACAAATCGGCGTCACCACACGCACCAACTCAACCTCCACTTCGCTCTCCTCCCCTTGACCAAAAACATTCGCAACAGGAATATCAAATAACGTCTGCTGCTCACCCGGCACCAACTCATAATCCACATCCTCCCCATAAGGACTAAACGTCCGCAAGAACCACTTCTTCGCCCACGGCATCCCACTAATCACCGGTAAATATTCACCAAACGGCACCAATATCTGCTTGTCATATCGCACCCCCGCCTGCATCCCATCGGCATAAAATAAAAACGCGCTGTTCCACTTCTTCTCCGGCTCCGGAAACGCACCATACCCCTTTACTTCCACCATCTTCCAATCATCACCAGCCTTCCCCCCCACCATCAGATTCACCCCAAGCTCCTTCGCCAGTCGCCCCACCTGCATCACATGCGTTCGTGGCCGAAACGCAATCATCCACCCATCAAACATCCCCGCATCTTCTGCCGCCAGACTCGCTTCATTCAAATACCCCGGCACCACCGTCTCAGGCCACACTACCAGTCCCGGCTTCACATCCGCTCCATACACCGTCGCTCGGGTCAATCGAAAAAGCTCATCCCATTCCTCTAATAGCTTCTTGCTGATGCTCCGCCCATCCTCCTCGTTCTTCACCATCTGACTTACATTCGTCTGTACCACAGCAATCTCTGCCCCCTGCCAATCTTGCTCCCGCTGCTCGTCATACCAATACACCGACCTCAACCCATGCATCACCACCAATACCATCACTGCCACCCAGATCACCACCGCACTCCACACCGTTTTCCGTACCTTCTTTTTCCCACTCCGCCTCATATGCACCAACCGCTGCGTCAGCAGATCCACGATCAAGCCATTGGTCATCGCCACCACAAAACTCACTGCCCACACCCCCGCCACACTCGCCGTCTGCACGACCACCCCTGCCTGCTGTCCCGGCCGCCAGTTCCCCTGGCTATACCCCAGTAAAAACCACCCAAAACCATTGAACGGAAAACGCGCCCGTGCAAACTCAACACTCACCCAAACCACTGGCAAGAGCACCGTCATACTCGCTCTCGGATACCGTCGAGCTAGCCACATTAATACCACCCCCGCTATCGCCATATATGCCGCCTCCACCACACTCGCCCCTACATACCCTCCCACTGTCACCGGCACCAACCATTTTGCCCGCAACAACCAAAACAGTAGCCACACCACGAACCCTGTCCAAAACACCCGCCACAACTTCTCGCCCCGCACACACACATATCCCCATCCCACCAGTGCCACATACGCGCACCACCACCAACCCGGATTCGGAAAGCTCAACGCAAACAAAAGCGCACTCACACCAAACAAGACCAGATGTGCCCATACCCCCTGTACCCCTCCACCCACCATCACTCGGCTACGGCTTCGCTTTACTGGTACGACGCCACCCTCCTCAGCACTCATCCCTGATTGCTCTTTGCTCATCCCCATATTATACGCCATCCCCCACAGCCCCTAAACCCCCCCACTCAACTTTGCCGCCCAGATCCGACTCAACCATCATCACACTCTTGTCCCGTGAAAATCCTACCGCTCCGCTGCAAAACAGACGCAGCCACTTTCACCTAGCAACCCACAACTTCACCATCATCAACGGCATCGCCCCTTTCACCTCTGATGGTTTCGATAACGTCGCCAACGGCGAAGAAATCTTTATTGATTCCGCAGACCGTCCCGCCGCCTTCACCGTGAACTACAGCCTCGCCAGTGCGCATTTGACTCCGCGGATGTGGTCCTCTCCAATTTCCGCCTGATCCCCGAGCCCGCTTCCCTCGCCCTGCTCTCCCTGGCAGGCATCGTCCTCACCACCCGCCGCAATTCATAACACACACCACATTCTCAGCCAAAAAGCCGATCTAACTCACGGTTAGACCGGCCTAAGTTTTATGTAAAGCTCATTCAAATTACTTCGTCTGTCGCCGACGCATCATCACCCCAACACCACCCAACAACATCATCCCCATCACCCCCGGCTCCGGAATACTCGCTACAAATACACCCTCACTTCCATTAATAAATCGCAACAACACACCAACCTCATTGCGACTGTTTATGCTCGTATAGCCTTGAAATGATGAGATCTGCCGCATGTCTTCAACCAACGGATCATCATCCACATCAAAAAGATCTCCTTCACGGAAGAGTAGCTCAATCTGACCAGTCATACTCAATACAAACATGGCCGCATTATTATCATCATCTACATTCTCTCCCCTTAAACCTGTAGTAAAAATGATATGCCCCGATATCAGTAACTGCCCATCATGATTGTATGGGTTATTAAAGAAGAAAGGGTTTAAGTCGCCAAAAACCGAACTATCGCCTAACCCCGCATCTTCTCCCTCACGAACCAACAGATTAATATCATCTCCAATTTTTGACATGATTGCATCATTGTTAGAGCTAAGCACGCTATCGCCAGTAACAATACTTGAGAACATCATCTGATCATCGGGTCCAACTAAGAAACGATTCATCCTCCACGATTCTCCCACTCTCAAACCAATAACTGGATCACCTGAAGCCACAATCAGCTCAGAACCCTGACCATCACCCCGCCATACACCTCTACCAATATTCTCATCACTACCTTGTTGTTTATAATAAGCACCATAAATAACCTGACCCCCACTCATCGCCTGAAGCTGGCCAATAGTGCCCAAAACCATATTCTCCCCCACACCGACCGCTCCCATATCACGATACGCAACCGCTTCTAAACCATCTTGCCTCAACACCCAAAGACTGTTGGCATCCTCCAGACCATTGCCAACCAAATTAGCATTAAATACAACCGTACCATCATCACCAATTAAGCTATCATTAATATACCCGCTTTTACTAAAGGGGTTTCCAAATGTTACACCCTCATCAAAACCCGGCGCCTGTTGTCCTTGCTTAACAATCAGCGATCTCTCACCATCTTGATTTGTATGCCAGATGCCACTTCCCCAATATTTCCCTCCAGCATAACTTACCGTTTGTATCGCTTCTCCACTTGAATTAAATTTCAAACTGGGCATTTTTTTTACATACTCATTTTCTAGAAAACCCGGTAAACCTTCTTCACCCTCTCGAATCATTGGGCGTCTAATGCCTTCCTTTTCATACCAAAACAAACTTGTTAACCCAGAGTTCCAGGCAGTGTTATAAACATTGCCTACAAAATACAAACCGCCCTGCCCATCAGACATTGGCACACTCGTCGAAGTATAAGAACCACCCACACCTTCAACAGCATCATTACGCCGAATAATCCGCTTTATCTCATGACGCTGCTCATACCATATCCCACTATCAAGCGAGATTTCAGGTACACTACCCTCGAGTTTCGCATAAAAGGCGATCTGACCACTTTCATCAAGCGCAACACCGCCGGTTGTGAAGTTTCGAAATCTCACCCCATCTTCTGTACCTGGTGCCCTATCCCCAATCATCGCAACATGACGAAACTTAAACGGATGATGTGCTGCATCAGCGAAATTATGCACGTTGACATGCAAAAAAAGCATGGTCAGAACAAAAAACATCCTTAACACATTCATCTTCTATGCCCCTTCGTATTTCATGTAAAAAATAGCAACGTCGTAGTACAACAAAAAGCATTAAGAAATATTGATCGCCCGGCTCCCACCCCAAACTTCCCCCGACTTTTCAATACACGACGTTAGATCACGAATATTTCCAACAAACTAATCTTAATCGGCTCCGTCATATTTGCATATCATTTTCCGGCCATTTCTCACAAAACATTTCCACATCTGCACCAACACACACAGACACTAACAAAAAAACCTCCCAGCTTTCGCCGAGAGGTTTTGAAGTTACAACTTAATTTTCGAGCAGCGTGAGGCTAATCGCTGATTAGACCGCACGTGGATGAGCGTCATCATAAGCGGTACGCATACGCATGCTGGAAAGATGCGTGTAGATCTGCGTAGTGCTGAGTGACTGGTGGCCGAGCAATTCCTGAACGCTGCGCAAGTCCGCGCCATTGTCCAGCAGATGTGTCGCAAAGCTGTGGCGAAGCGTGTGTGGGCTGATCGTTGAATCAAGGCCACATTCCTTCAGATACTTATCCAGCTTACGTCGCACAGATCGACTCGACAGACGACCACCATTCTTGTTCACAAACAGTGGCACATCGGTTTCAACCATCGACTGCTGACGCAGGTGCGAGAACCGGGGATCTGGCTCAAGCAAAGTCAGATAGTGACGGATCGCAGCCATAGCGTGCGAACCCAACGGTACGATGCGTTCCTTCTTACCCTTACCACGGACATGCAATGTCTGCGAAGCGTAATCAAGATCATTACGGTTCAGATCAACCAGCTCGCTTACACGGACACCGGTTGAGTAAAGTGTTTCGAGAATCGCGCGGTCACGTGCACCGAGTGTGTCACGGTTATCCGGAGCTGCAAGCAGCTTCTCAACTTGATCGACACTGATCGCCTTCGGCAAACGCTTGGTCTGCTTCGGCGTGCGGATCAACATCATAGGATTGCTTTCAACCATACCGCGTTTCAGTTCCCACTTATAGAAACTGCGAAGCGTCGCAATCTTGCGAGCCGTCGTGGCAGGTGAATACCCAAAGTTATCCAGATGCGAAAGGAATCCGCGGATCAACATCGCATCCGCATACTGCATCCGATCTTCGACCGACTGCTGTGTTCCTTCTGTTTCTGCTGGTGTTTCTGTTTGCGGTGCCGCACTTTCTCCCTGTTCACCAGACATCCGGCTGGACGTGATGTACTCTGCAAACTGACGCAAGTCCGCACCATAGCACCTTGCGGTGTACGGGCTAAAGTGCCGTTCATTTCGCAGATAGTTCACAAATTGTTCAATCAGTGCGTTTTCACCTGACATAATCATAGTTCCTCATAACGCGGTGTTGCTCGAAGCCCCGGGCCCCAACCTGTTTTTGACTTAAGAATCTTTAACCAGTTTTCCTGTGCATCATGTTGCCTAGCCGCTCTTTTAGTTTTTGTCCCATCTGATGGGAGATCACCGCGGCATCAAACCAGTCAAGTTCGCAGTCTGGGTTGCGGACCTGCTCAGCAAGCTGTGATATTAGATCGGCTTCCCGACCATGTTTACATCGAAATACAAACCGTTGCCCGTGCTTGACCAGCACAAGCTCCAGTTCTTCCCCGTTATCGGAATCGTGAAGATCAAAAGAGGCTTGATCTCCGTCGCCGAGGGGTTCGATGTTAAAAGTTGGATCTGACATTCAGTTCGCTCCGGCACGTCCCAGCCGGCGCGAGTCCGATCAGGAGGTGGGCTTTTCTTTGGGCTGCATCTCGGCTAGCCGATTTAACTCGGCCTGCATCAATCTGCGGCTCACAATATTCGTGACAAATTCTGTATACAGGTCCATGTTAATGCGATACAAGCGCCAAACATTTTTATCTTTCTCATTAACCCCTCGGCCTTTCGCATATTCCTGAAGCAACTTCCGCGTCCCCGGCTCCGCGGCATCAAAATACCCGTTCGCCACCGTCAACGGTTGACGATAAAGCGCCTTACTCTCAGCCGCTGTCGCGCGCTGATTCGTGCGTGTTTTTGTGTCGATCGGTGCGCGTTGCAGTTCCGTCAGATCCCCAATCTGACTAAACCATGGCAGCTGATCATCAACGTAAAGCTCGATCGCAAGACCAAGTCTTGGTGGATCATACGGATCATACGCCGTCACCGTACCCACAATCAGCGCATCCACTTCAAGCACCCGCCGAAGCGTCAGTGCTTGTTCCGGAGAAGTTATCTCCGTGTATTCAAGTGCATCCATCGCTGCAAGCACCCGGTTCACCGGCAGGACATCAATGCCCGGCTGGGTCTCCAACTGCCCTGCAAGTTTGTCCGCAAGATGTGCACCGCGAACACTGCTGCTGCCTGATTCATTTCGTAACGGCACGATTCCCCACACCTGACGACGTGGATAAATCCCTGTGTCCATCGACATCGGATCAACCAACTGCTCCTCACCGAAATACTTTTGGTAGTACTTCTTTGTGTAAGAACAACCCGCCATCGCGTGCGCGCTCAGCAACAACACGAAAAACAACATGACCTGTTTACTTGTCATGGCATCCTGCCTGAGTTTGATCATCAGCCTCCGCTGATGAAGATTGTCTGTTCATATCACTGGACCCGTTTACATGCTGCGGTTAGGCAACAGTCGGGACCGGTGGGCTTGGCCAGCGAGGTCCGTTACTGCGCCGGAACCATGACCGAAGCGGATCGTGCCTCGTTTTCGCCAGGTGCGGTCAGCTTCAGTGCCTTATCTGGACGTATCGACCAGACATTTTCCAAGCCGCTGTTTCCTCGGTTGGAGACGAACATGATTGATCCGTCTGCCGCCCAGGTCGGCTGGGTGAAGGCGTATGACCCGGAGGTCACTCGTGCTTTTCCGCTGCCATCGGCGTTCATGACCCAAAGGTCCGCTTTGGTCAGCCTACTTTGATCTTCGGCATGCGGGTCGATAACAGTACAAAAAACAATGTAATTCCCGTCTGGAGACCAAGATGGCGTGATCGCAGCCGCATTATTTGCTGCCACAACCTCCATCGGCGACGTCACCGTGCCATCATCCATAAGCGTGATCTGCCACACACTGAACAGCCGCGAACCACGTTCACGTGCTCGCTGATACAAAATCCGGTTATCCGTCGGCGACCACTGTGGGAATAATCCATATCCAATGAACTTCTTCATCGTTGGCTGTTTCAGATCAATCACCACCATCTCATACAAGCCGGATGCACTTCCATATGAGCTATAAACCAGCTGCGATCCGTCTGGTGAGAACGAAGGATGAATGTCATCCGTCGAGGTATGTGTGAGCTGCCGCGCCGGCCCGCCATCTGCATTCATGATGTAAATGTCATAATTCCCAGACCGATTCGACGTGAACGCCACATACTGACCGTCCGGCGAAAACGCCGGCATCCGGTCATCCGCCGGATCATCGGTCAGCTGCATCACCGGCGATGCCCCAATCTGCTTCTTGTAAATATCCGGCCGCTCGCGGTGCCGTGTTGAGGCATACACCAGCCACTGCCCCGAACGGTCCGTCGCAGGATCATAATCTGAACCCGCAAATGTTTGGGTCAATCTCCGCGCATCCGGATTGCCATCCATTGGTGTCTGCGCGCCACCTGCTTCCATCCCGCCACGATTTGGTAGATGGCCAAACATCCCCATCAGATCATTCGATGCTGAAGCAAGCCGCGACTGCCCACCACGACTGTCTGCATACTCCGTCACACGATGACTCGGCTGATCACCACCAAAATCCACCGCTACACCGCTGAGCTGATCAAGACGCTTCTGCGTCGCAATGCGTTGCTCTCGCTGCTGCTTGAATTCTTGATAGCGTTTCACCGATTGATTGTCGTCCAACCCCAAAGACAAACCGCCCGTGTAGTTCTGCGAACACGCGGCCAGCATTGTGGCGGAAAGTGAAATGAGTCCCGTAGCGAGTAATGATCTGTTCATATTCTGAACCCTTTGCGTCAGGCTGGGTTTTTATTGTGCAGAACTTTTATCGGGACAGAGGGGGCATGTTTCTGCAGATTAGGGATAGCCCCCCATTATCGGACGACCTTCAAACCGCCACTTCACTGTAAGATCCTGTAAAATAGACCTCTCAACGTCGAAATGCATGATTGCGTTGCAATAAATCGTGCTTACTCACGGTTGATTCGGCACTGGAGATGGTGCGAAATCCCTATTGCGGTATTCCACTAAGCTCACCGATAGTAGAGACGCCGCTTCCGCGTTTTTGTGGCTTGACGTTCATTCTTTGGCACAAAAAATACTGTGCCATCTGGTTTATGGTTCCTTGGCAACCGCCAAGCGTGTTTGGGTAAAATCAATGATGGAAGAGGGCATCGGGGCTTGGATTTCTGTTGAGTCGTTACGCTGGCCGCTAACGATCGCATATCTTGGCCTAATCTGTTTAATCTCACTCTACGGGCTTCACCGCTACTGGCTGGTCTACCTGTTCCGTAAAAACCTCAAAAACCGAAAACGCCCCATGAGCCGATACGAAGACCTCCCCAAGGTCACCGTACAGCTCCCCATGTTTAACGAATTCGCTGTCGTCGAGCGCATCATCGATGCAGCTTGTGAGATCGACTACCCCAAGAGCAAACTCCAAATCCAAGTCCTCGACGACTCCACTGACGACTCTAAGCTGATCGCAGAAGCCCGCTGCCAATACTGGCAAGAACGCGGCATCGACATCCAATACATCCACCGCACTGATCGCACCGGCTACAAAGCTGGCGCACTTTCTGCTGCTATGCCACAGTGCACCGGCGAGCTTGTCGCCATCTTCGACGCCGACTTCGTCCCACCCAAAAACTTCCTCAAACGCACCGTCAATTTCTTTACCGATCCCGAACTCGGCATGGTCCAGACCAAGTGGGGACACATCAACCGCGATGACTCGCTCCTCACCAAAGGCCAAGCTATCTTCCTCGATGGCCATTTCATCATCGAACATACCGCCCGCAACCGCTCCGGTGCATGGATCAACTTCAACGGCACAGCTGGCATCTGGCGTAAACAAGCCATCGCAGACGGTGGCGGCTGGCAACACGACACACTCACCGAAGACGTCGACCTCTCCTACCGAACACAACTTGCTGGCTGGAAATTCCTTTTCCTTCCCTGGCTCACCTGCCCCGCCGAACTTCCCCCAGAAATCAACTCCTTCAAAAGCCAACAGCACCGCTGGACCAAAGGCTCTATCCAAACCGCACTTAAACTCCTCCCTCGCGTCCTTAAAGCGCCTGTCAGTTGGAAGATCAAAACCGAAGCCTTCTTTCACCTGACAAGCCCGATGGTCTACCTCTACATCACCCTGCTCGCCATCCTTTTCTACCCTGCCATCTACGTCAACCTCAACGCCTTTGAAGATCAGCGCATTCTTGGCATCCTCGTCGGCATGTCCTTCTTCGCCCTCGGCACCATCTCCGGCACCGTCTTCTACATCGTCAGCCAAAAAGTTCAGCGACGCAGTGCTTGGTCTACACTAATCCAAGTCCCCATTCTCATGGCCATCGGTATTGGCATCGCACTTAATAACGCTATCGCTTGCCTCGAAGCTTTAGTCGGCTACGAAACCCCCTTCATCCGCACACCCAAATACAACGTGCCTGGCCTCAACAGCGATACACCACCATCCGAAAAACCCTCAAAACAAAAGCTCGGCGTTATCCCCATCCCCACGCTTAAGCGTTCGATCTGCCTTCTCGAAATCGGTCTCGGCGTCTACATGCTCGAATGCATCCGCATGTCCCTCATCTATGACAGCACTGTAGTCAGCCTCCCCTTCCTCGCGCTATTCGCTTCCGGCTACCTCTACGTCGGACTCTCAAGCCTCTGGGTTCATGTCCAAGCATGGAAAGATGCGCGCCGACCTCTACCCGCCGCGGCCACCTAATCATCCGCGTAGGCTATCGCCTAAAATCAATGTATATCTCACACCAAACCCATGGTTTCCATGACGTGAAGTATCTCACAAATATTTCTTAGCATTAACCTCGCATCGCTTCATCGATCCGCTGCACTACAGCCACAAACGCCTCATCCGATATCGCCGGCTCAATTTGCGAATCATCTATCATATCGTCCCCCCTTAAATCCACCCACGATCGGCAACCCCAATAATCATCATTCATCTCGATCAACTTCGGCTTACTCAAACGGTACGCCCGCAGCGCCACCGCATAAATCGGCCGATCAGGTTTATAATCAAAACGCATATCAATCTGTGGCTTCTTCCACCCGTGCAAATCATCCAAACGATCAAACGCCTCACGGCTAGGCACTGTCCAGATACATCCCTGCGGCACCTCCGCAATCCCCTTAATTTCTAACGTCTTTGGCTCCGCATCAAACTCCTCCGCTCGATCCTGATATTGGTCCTTCACCCATTCAATCCGCTGATGCTCCCATGCCGGAAACAGTGCAAAGCGATCATATTCAAGCTTAAAACGTCCCGGCCCATCATCCTCATGAATCCCACCCTTCCGCAGCACCACCGCCTGCTCGCCGGATAATAGTAAATCAGTAATCACCGCCCATTCCTTCAGCGCAATATCCAACATCACATTTACTCCTCATGTCTTCCGCAGCAAGCAACCGCATCTATTTAATTCTAATCAATGATTAGATAAATCAATCATTCACATCGTAAGCATCAATTTCCTCTGGTAGAATATACCCACCAGAAACAAACCACTTCTTTCCGTCCTTCAAATGTTTCACGAACGCGCGTTGCACACTGCTCTCCTGTGGCGCATCATCCAGATTCTCAAACGGCTCCCACTTTTGATACAACCAATACCACAACCCCGTATCCTCACGTGCCTCTAACGGATACGGATGATACCGCTCCACAAATTTCCGCACATTCGATGTCTCCATCAAATACTGCGACCAAAGCGGATTCGTCAGCCACGAAAAACAGCAATACGCCTTCGGCTGAAACTCCGGGTAATACTTCGTAAAAAACTGCTTCGCATCCACAAACGACTTCGTGCAAACATCATGATCCATCGCTCCTGACCGCGGAATATGAATCGATACGATCGGATCTCCCTCCTCCAGAATCACCTTACCCCATACCTGATCATGTTCATCCTCGCCATAACCCCGCAGTTCTCCCGTTTCTGAATCTCGTGCAATAATCGATTTGTAATCACACGCCCGCCGCTCAAACTGCAACCGACCAATCTGATGAAGTCGACTATTCATATGATGATTCAACCACACCGACTGCGTTAGCGCCAACCGTCCTTTATCTTTTGAATTGAAACGTGTCCAACGAACAACATCATGCAACGTTGCCTGTGTAATCTCCTCCGGCACACCCCGCTCCTGATCCAACGCCATCGGATATTCAACCAGACACAGATAGAGGTAGAGATAAAAAAGTTCGCCATGATGGCCAAGCGATTCAGGTAACTTTGGCGAAGTTGCATAATTTGTAGGAAGCGGATCTTTCATCTGTGAAAAGCAATAAAACAGATGCCAAAGCAGTGGCAGCAATCCACTTTTTTCGACAAATTCCCCACGAAAGTTCAGAATCTGATCCACCTCCACCGTCTCAAATCCCAACCACATTGCGCGTTCGCGTGTCTGCCGCTCATCCATAATCACCAACTTATTCGGATCATACGCTGCTGACGATTCTTCCCATCGCGTCCGCCATGGCAAATATACTTGGCTGTTCAGATCATAAGCCGCAAACGCTTCATCAATACTCATGTGTTTGGTCGGCATATGACAATTCCCAAAATAATGCTCAGATCATCAACGATATCTATCTCATGATTAATCCATAACACCTACATCTGATTTGGCGTCTGAATACCTAATAATCCCAGTGATTTTTCAATCGTGCGGGCGGTCAGCAAGCAAAGCGCAAGGCGCGATTGCCTTGTCTCACCTTCTGATTTCAACACCGGACATTTCTCATAGAACGAATGATACAGCGATGCCAGTTCGTAGAGGTAGTTACACAAACGGTGCGGTTCAAGCGCCTCTGCTACACCTGCTAAAACCTGTGGCAACTGCAACAGCTTCAGCACCATCGCACGCTCTGCCGGATGTTCCGCGAGAATCTTCGCGCTCGTCAAACTACCGGGATCAATCTCGCCTTTGCGGAAGATCGCCATGCAACGGACATACGAGTTTTGTAGGTACGCCGCAGTGTTCCCATCAAACGATAACATCCGATCCCAATCAAAAATGTAATCCTTGATGCGATCACTCGACAAATCCGCATATTTCAAACAGCCGATTCCGACAGTGTGGGCGATTTCCTCTGCCAATGACACCTTCATGTCAGGTTGCTTTTTCACCAAAATATCAACTGCACGCTTCTTTGCTTCCATAATTAGGTCGAGCAACTTGATAGTGTCACCAGACCTTGTTTTAAAGGGTTTTTTGTCCTTACCCATGATCGTGCCGAAGGGGACGTGGTCGAGACGGACATTGTCCTTGGCCCAACCCGCCTCGCGGAGGGTTTGGAACACCATGGCAAAGTGCTGCGACTGGCGGGAGTCGGTGACGTATATAATCCGATCCGCGCGGAGTTCTTCGATGCGGTAATGTGCTGCGGCGAGATCGGTTGTTGCGTAGAGAAAACCGCCATCAGATTTGCGGACGATCATCGGCATGGGATCGCCTTCGCGGTCTTTGAAACCATCGGGATAAACAACATCAGCGCCTTGCGATTCTTTAAGCAGGCCGGCGGTTTTGAGGTCTTCGATCACTTGCGGGAGTTTGTCGTTGTAGAAAGACTCGCCACGGATATCACCAAGGGTCAGACTCACATCCAACCGCTTGTATACGTCATCGAAATACACTTCGGATGCTTTAACGAGTTCTTTCCAAATATCCTTTGTTTCTTGGTCGCCGGCTTGTAAATCTACAACACGTTTACGGGCGTCGGCTGCAAACTCTTTATCTTCATCGAATAACTTCTTTGATTCCTGATAAATGGTGTTTATGGATTTCAACATACCTCGCTGAGTGACGTGCTTGATCATATTATTATTAATAGTGTACTGCACAAGCATGCCGAACTGCGTGCCCCAGTCACCGACGTGGTTTTGCTTGATGACGTCGTGACCAAGGAAAGCGAGGATACGCGAAAGCGCATCGCCGATGACCGTCGAGCGGATATGCCCAACATGCATTTCCTTGGCAACGTTAGGTGAAGAGAAATCCACCACCACGGTTTGTGGCTTGTTCGTTTTCGCCAGTGCTAACCGATCACTATCACCAAGCATTTTCTCAGCGTGCTCATTGATCGCGGACTGCTTCAACGTGAGATTAATAAAACCCGGCCCCGCAATGTTAGCCTTTTCCACTTCATCCCCGAGAACGATGTTGTCCACGATGGCTTGTGCAATATCACGTGGCTTCTGGCCGAGTTTCTTGGCAAGCCCCATCGCGATATTTACCTGGTAATCACCGAACTTTGCGTCACGGGTTGGATTGATCAGCGGGTCTGCGGAAGCGAAATCGGAGCCGAATGCTGCGGCAACGGCTGTGGAAAGCTTAGATTCGATGATGGACTGGATGTCTGGCACGGCGGTGAGATCCTGTGATGAGGGTTTGCTGAAAACATCGGCTGCAATGTAGAAAGGATATTGTAATGCAAATGATGGTGTGGGATGAAATTCGTCTTCAGTGACTCAGTTGTAACGAAAGTCTCACGCATGCGGGATTGGCGGAAGGTGGCTAGCGTTAAACCTGAAAAGGGAGCACGAGGTTGTTTGAGATGATGACTGATGGCCTCGCAAGGAGTATTGCCATAAATGGCACATAACCATGTGTCACGATACTCCGCACTGCTTGGCGGGAAGGCTCAATGATTCGGATTGAAGTAGAGATGAAATGTAGTATGACATGAAACAATAAACTCAGTACGTCAATTTGAAAGTTAAAGAAGGAACGCCATTCGCGCACGGATGTGATTGACAATCGAATCACACAAACCGGCAAGAGATGGCAGTGCAACATAATCTTCCACTTCATCATTGCTGGTAAAGCCTGATGGAGTAAATAATGAAAAGACGCATAAAGAAAATTAAGAAAGCGGTTCTGCCTGTACTTGGAGGAACAGTCATGATCCTTGGTGTAGGTAAAGGTCAGCGAGCAGAAGCAGCAAGTGTCGAACGCAGCGACGATTCAACACTATACAACATCGCCAACGAAGAAGGTTGGAATTATGAAACGCTACGTGTCGCGAATCGTTATGGTTACACAGCAGGTTGGCAATTCACCGTGAATGATCCGGATGTCTATGTCACGCAACTCGGCGCTAACACCGGAACCGTTACAGCTAATGATGTGATTCAATTATGGGATACCCAGAACAATACGTTGCTTGCGGAAGTTTCGCCGGAAAGCCAAGACGGCGTGAACTGGCAGTTTTATGATCTTGACGATGCGATTGCGCTTGAGGCAGGCAGATCATATGCAGTGACCGCAAGCGCTTCAACCGGAGCAGAATGGGGGCGTATCAATAACCCAACATATCGAGCGAATGATGTGAGAAACCCAGACGGCATCATTGATTTTGATACGGTGCTTTGGGCATACGATAATGATCCGACTTATGGTGATCTTGGTGCCTTGGGTAATGTGCAGCAGTATTTCATTGCGGACTTCGGTTACACAATCGGCGTGCCGGATGGCTTTAAAAACCTCTCCATAGAAGATGCAGAAGCACAGGGGATTGCGGTACCAACACCGGGCAGTGCGGTGATGGGAGTGGCTGGTCTAGCCGCATTAATGCTCAGGCGAAGAAAACAAGACGAGTAGATTTTAATCCTGCAATAAAAAACCCGTTCATACGAGCGGGTTTTTTGTTGGTTCTCAGATTGGTTCCAGGTTCATGCGGATTCGGTTTGGAGTTCGACCGAACGGTGTTGAAGCTGAGCTTTGAGGCGGGCGAGGATAGAGGAGTGCATCTGTGAAACACGCGATTCAGAAAGATCAAGGGTGACGCCGATCTCTTTCATGGTCATCTCTTCGTAGTAGTAGAGGACAACAATGAGGCGTTCGGCACGAGTAAGGCCTTTGGTGATCAGTTCTTTGAGGTCGCGTTTCTGGACAGCAGAGAGAGGGTTGGTTTGTTTTTTGTCCTTGAGGACATCGATCTCGCGAACATCTTTATTGGAGTCCGTTTCAAACCATTTGCGAGAGAGTGAGACCACACCAACAGCACCAGCATCTCGACGGATTTTTTCGTATTCGTCTTTATCAACACCTAATTCTTCGCGCAGTTGATCGTCGGTGGCTTTCTCGCCAGACACCATTTCAAGACGTTTGCGAGCCGTTTCGATCTGCGAGGTGCGAGAACGAACAAGCCGAGGTACCCAGTCCATCGAACGAAGTTCGTCAAGGATCGCACCACGAATACGCGGAGCACAGTAAGTTTCAAACTTCACGCCGCGCTCGAGATCGAAAGCGTCGATCGCGTCCATGAGTCCGAAGATACCTGCCGACATGAGATCTTCAACATCAACTTCATCGGGGAGCTTGGCGTGGATACGTTCTGCGTTGTACTTGACCAGCGGGAGGTAATGCTCCATGAGCTGGTTACGCATTTCCTCGGTCGGCTTCTTTTTATAGACCGGCCAAACTTCCTTAATTCGAGCTTCCGCTTCTGGTGAAGGTTTTCGTGTAAGAGATCGGGTTCTAGTTCTTGCCATTGTCGACTCCTTGACGTGGCCCTGCCTTGGGGGTCCTTCCACCAGCGGCATTTCAGCGATGAATCAAGTCAAAATGACCTTTACAAACACATGCGAGGCAAGCCAACGCGCGTCAAGCGGCCTTGCCGATCTTTGCAACCTGTTCAAGTGACATTTCGGGTTGCGGATTTGAATCTGAAGTTACTTCAATAATGTTTTCTTGTTCGGTCGGTTCCAGCTCAGGAAGTGGATGCTGCTTTTTGTAACGCTGAATATAATCAGTCACCGTTTGCTGCATGAGAAAACCAATGCCTCGGCCGAGGACCCAGCAGCCGAGCATGATGAGCGTTGAACGTGGAATCACAGTAAACAAATCATTGCCAGCAAAAATGCCCGCGATAACTGTAGCCGCGAATGCGGTGAGCGCAAAACAGGATGCGATGACTTTCGACGGGATGATGGACACTCCTTTGCCCAGTACCTGAATCGGAGAAGAATGAATCCCTTCTTGTTGCCAGCACTGATTTTAAGTGCTAGCGCGCGCCTTGGGAAGACCTAAAAAAGGTCTTGCGCCAATTTTTCACAGAAAGATTTCCCACAATAGGGAACTCAATTTTGAGATCAGCCAGCCAACCATGCCGCCATGCGGCGAAGTAATCCTGCTGATGGTGGTTCAGTAGCGTGACGATCCATGCGGTGGGCGAGTTGATTCATGCACGAGGCCGCGGTGGAATTCGGTGCATCTAACACAAACGGTTTGCGACGACGAATCGAAAGCTGCACACGCGGATCGGCAATCACATGCCCGGCATAGCGAGGGGTGAGATTCAAGAACTTTTTGCAAACTGCAGAAATACGGTCATAAATGAGCTTACCTTCGGCCTCGTCACGAGCCATATTGACGAGCAGGCGTAGCTCCGGCCCCTTGCCATCAGCCATATCGACCTGACGAGAGAGCGTCTTTAGTACGGCATATGCGTCGGTAATAGCCGTAGGCTCTGGGGTAGTAACCAGTAGGAGTTCATCTGATGCTGCGAGAAATGAGAGGACATTCGGTGAAACGCCGGCCCCGGTATCAATCAAAATCACGTCGCGGGTGTCTTCAAGTTTTTTAAGCTGCTCAAGCAAGCGGATGCGTTCAAACTCTGACAAGGCCGCGATTTGCGCAAGGCCCGACGCTCCCGGAATCAACTCAAATCCGCCCGGCGCTCGGACGATTGCTTCTTCAATCGTTTTCCGTCCTGCAACCACATGCGCCAAATTATTCGACGGCGCAACGTTACAGATCACGTCCGCGTTGGCCGTGCCAAGGTCCGCATCAAGCAGGACAACCTTGCGATCCATACGGGTAAGTTGCACGGCTAAATTAACCGCCATTGTGGTTTTACCCACGCCACCCTTTCCCGAAGAAACAGCGATAATCCGTGCTCGGCGCTTGGCAGCGGGTTTCGCTTCGGCCTCAGCTCCAGACCTTGCGGTCCTTCCGACGGCTTGAGTGGATTGTTGCGTTTGCTCTGGCATGCGCAGCGGTAAAACTCCCTCGTGATGACGATCCGCCATTTTAAGCGAGGGCGGCGGGTTTGTCTTATTTTGCTCTACCCACTGGCGGAGCTCCTGAGCCTGATCTGCAATCATGAATGAAGATCTCCCTCTCCCATCACCAACGCAGCGAGCCGATCAGAATGACCCGGCTCAATCTGGTGGGGCACCTCCTGCCCGGTGGTGATGTAACTTAATTGCTTATTTACTTTTCGAGCCACGTTCAACACAACACCGAACGTGACCGCTTCGTCGAGCTTTGTAAAGATGATACGGTCTGTACGGATCTTTGAGAAGCGTTCAACGGCATCCATCAGCACAGTTTGTGTGCATGTCGAGGATAATACTAAGTGCACCTCGTGAGGCTGGGCAGCTTCGATAAACTGGGAAAGCTCTAGCAAGCGGCTGTCGTTCCGTGGGGCCCGACCGGCCGTATCAATCAGCACCACATCATAATCCCGACACTGCGCTAATTTATCCGTCAATTCATTCGGCGACGTCACCACATGCAGCGGTACACCGATGATGCTCGCATAGGTTCGTAATTGATCGACCGCTGCGATGCGATAGGTATCCAACGTCACCAGGGCCACCTTTTTGTTGTGACGCAATTTGAATGTGGCGGCAAGCTTGGCGACGGTGGTGGTTTTACCGACGCCGGTCGGGCCAATGAGCGCGATCTTGCGTGGCCCGACACCTATTTGAGATGATGATTCGTCATCCACTGAAAAAGCGTCTGCCCCTTTGTCTGTTGGAATCAGTTCTGCCACCGCGCGGCGAACCGCTTCCTTACACGCATCATCATCCGCAAGCTGCTCATCGGTGAGTTCTTCACGGACCTGCGCGATGATCTCTTGTACGAGTTCTTCAGCGACTTCCTGCTCAAGCAGTGCCAGATACTGATCGAATAATTTGTCCGGCATATCCGGCCGTGTTTCCGGCTGAGCCGCACGTGACGCCTGATCGCGCATCATCTGCGACACCATCCGCTTCACCGCTTTGAGTTCTTCCGCGACATGGTCGTTCGGCGCCGGCGCTACGACCACATGCGGCTGAGGTGCATGTGGCGATGGAATGTTCTGCGGCTGCAAACCTTGCGACATCACATCATGCGAACCTGCCGCCACTGCAACATTTGGCGCGCCCGTAACCTGCGGCACCACGACACCTGTTGTTGATACCGTGTGCTGCTGCGCAACAGCGGCTGCATTGGTGTCGGCTGGAATGGTGTTGGCTTGTGATTTTTCAAGCTCTGCGCGTGCTGCAGCATAGGTGCGTTTGATCAAATCGCCCGCATTGCCCTGCACTTCTTCGAGTTGCTTTTGTTTGTGTAATGCTTCGCGGCGTTTCGCTGCATTTGCAAGCGCTACAGCGCGGGGTGATCGTGAGGCGGTCTTGCGTTTTTGCCGCCCAATGTCTTGCCCACGTCCTGCGGTCACTTCAACAACCTGACGCGCCCCGATCCCGAGGATGCCGCCTTGCTTGTAGGTTCGAGTATGGAGAATTACGCCATCAGCGCCGTAAGCCTGCTTAACCAACTGAAGCGCTTCCGCCATCGACCTTGCTGTAAATGTCCTGAGATTCAAGGTATCACCCCTGTGTTTGTCATCCTGACTCACGAGATGCTGAGTGAAATTTCATCCAATTCCAATTGGACGCCCCACCGATTTCTCCGCCATTAAATGTGGTGCGTAATGTACCATTTTTCACCGCATTGCGCAAGTACCATTTACAAGAAAGAGACTGTTTTTTACGTGATTCTCTCTAGCCTGTGAGCCCCGCATACTGATTTGCCTGTGGCTGCTGTTCCCCGGCTGCCACGGACTGCACAAGCCCAAGCGATTCAACTTCGACACCTTTACTCACCTCGTTGTATCCAAGCACCGCCACATTCGGCAAGTGCGGTTCAATCAATCGTCTTACCTGCGCGCGAACCTGTGGTGAAGCCAACACCACCGGCTGCCGCCCTGCTGCCACAAGGTTTTGTACCTCTTCAACAATCGCGGTCGTAATCCGGTTCGCAACAGCCGGCGGCATCGTCATACTCGTCCCCTCCGCCGACCGCTGAATGTACGCATTGATCTGATCCTCTAACATCGGATCAAGCGACACACAATACAACCGTGAAGCGGATCGACCGCTCTCTGCACCAAACTCATCCGGGATCGGCTCAAGCGTCGCATACTGATTGCAAATCGTACGGCGTAAGCCATTACGCACATACTCGGTCAGCACATCCAAATCCTTCGTCCGTGTTGCCCAGTCTCCAAGTGTTTCCACAATCGATTCCAAATCGCGCACCGGCACGCGCTCACGCAGCAAGTTCTGTAGCACCTTCTGCAATTCGCCTGGCTTGATCAACGGCGTCTCGCCAAAGAGCACTTCCTCGGTCAACTTCGGCGCTTGCTGCTTGAGTTGCTCGATCAGGTTGTTTGTTTCTTCGCGCGTCAGCAATTCGTAACCATGGTTTTTCACCACTTCTGTCAGATGTGTCGCCAACACCGACGTTGCATCAACCACGGTATAAGACAACGCTTCGGCGCGCTCTTTCTGACCAGCTTCGATCCACGTTGCTTCAAGATTAAAGGCAGGTTCACGTGTCTGTATCCCCTGTAATGGCTCTGATGCCAGTCCACCATCCATCGCTAGGAATTGCCCGGGATAAATTTGGCCGGATGCGACCGCGTTCCCACGAATTTTCAGGTTGTAATCGTGCGGCTGAAGCTGCATGTTGTCACGAATCCGCACCGGCGGCATGACCAAACCAAGATCACTGGCCAATTGTCGGCGGATCATCGAAATGCGATCTAATAAGTCACCACCCTGTGACGCATCGACGAGCTTGACCAAGCCGTAGCCGACTTCAAGCTCAAGTGTGTCGACATGAAGCGCCTGTTCGACCGGCGCCGGCTCGGCTTTTTCTTCTTCTGCAGGCTTCGCTGTTGCCGCGTCTTCAATGCGGCGTTTGTCTGCGCGATGCATAATGTACGCGATCCCGCCGATCGCACCGCCAAGAAGCAACATCGGCATCGGTGGGAGGCCAGTAAACGCAAGCACACAAAGAAAGCCGGCGGTAATCGCCAGCGCCGCGGAGCGAGCGGAAAGTTGTTTGGTTAATTCAGTACCAAGGTCTGCACGGGAAGATGATCGCGTGACGATCAAGCCTGCCGCGAGTGCGATGATGAAGGCTGGCACTTGCGAGACAAGGCCGTCACCAATCGTCAGCTTTGTGAAGACTGAAAGGGACTCCATAAACGACCAGCCCTTGATGGCCATACCGATCGTGAACCCGCCGAGGATATTGATCACCGTGATGATGATGCCCGCAATCGCATCGCCACGCACAAACTTGGCAGAACCATCCATTGCCCCGTAAAAATCTGCCTCTTGAGCAATTGCTTCACGACGAGACCGTGCTTCGTCTTCCGAGATCAATCCCGCATTCAAATCCGCATCGATCGCCATCTGCTTGCCGGGCATACCATCCAAGGTAAACCGGGCTGCCACTTCAGAGATGCGCGTCGCACCCTTGGTGATCACCACAAACTGCACAATGATCAGGATGATAAACAGAATGATCCCAACGACTTCACTGCTGCCGGTCACGAAATCCGCAAAGGCCTGAATCACCTGCCCCGCCACGGCTGTTGCTTCCTCCGGCGACTCTGCATCCACAGACAAAATCATACGGGTCGTCGCAATATTAAGCACCAATCGGAACAACGTCGTACCTAGCAAAAGTGAAGGCATGACTGAAAAATCCAGTGGCCGTTGGATGTACAACGTTGTGAGTAAGATCAACACGGCTAGCGAAATATTCGCCGACAACAAAAGGTCCATCAATGCTGGCGGCATCGGCACCAACACCACCATCAACATACCTATGAACAAAATCGGCACGATCAACGAGCGGTATTTGTCCGCGTGCTGCATCAGTTGAGGGATCGAGATGTTGCTTGCCTGTTTTGCCATGATGATCAAACGTCGTTCTGCTTACTACTCCTAAAATCTAATCAACGATTAGTTCAATGCGGCCTCTGGCCTTCGCCGTGTTGTGCTTGACGACCCTGATGATCCGCTGCCAATGCGGTACACATACGCCAGAATCTCTGCGACAGCGGCATAATGTTCCGATGGAATTTCCTGCCCGATCTCAACGGTGTTGTACAGCGCCCGCGCGAGCGGCTTACGCTCCACAATCGGGATGTCGTGGGTTGCGGCGATCTGCCGAATCCGCATCGCCATGTAATCCGCGCCCTTGGCCACCACACGCGGAGCACGCATATCATCCGAGTCATATTTGAGCGCCACCGCGAAATGCGTCGGGTTGGTCACAATCACATCTGCGGTTGGCACCGCCTGCGCAATGCGCTGCATGGCAAGCTGCCGGGCGACCTGGGTTCGCCGCTGCTTGACCAGTGGATCACCCTCCATGCGCTTCATTTCTTCTTTGACTTCCTGCTTGGTCATCCGCAGGTCGCGGGTGTGGTTCCATCGCTGAAACGCATAATCAATCAGCGCCAGCACAAACAGAATCACCGCGATGATGATCGCAAACTTGAACAACAGATACCCCATCACCAGAATCGCCTGCCGCGGGGGAAGCTCGCCGATGTGCAGAATCTGAATCAGGTCCGCGCGGATCAGCACAAACGCCACCGCGCTGATGATGATCACCTTGAGCAGCGACATCATCAGTTTGATCGCGGACCGCGCGTTAAACAGATTCGCGATACCTTTGATCGGTGAGATGCGAGAAAATTTCGGCTGTAGCGGCTTGGGCGTCAGCAAAAAACCAACCTGCACCACCGTCACCACCAGCGAGATCACAAAAATACAAACCAGCACCGGCCCGACCGCACGGAACAACATATAGACAGACGATTGCGCCAATCGGCCAACATCAGTCGGTTGTGCGGGATTGTTATCAACGGCAAATGCGCCTGAAAGTTGTTGCTGCAGCGCAACCTTCATCCCCCCAAAAACCTGATTGCCCATGAAGTAGAGAAGCAGGACGGCGGCAAAAAGAATGCATGCCGCCGTGAGGTCCGGCGACCGCGCAACATTCCCGTCCTGGCGCGCTTCCTGAACGCGGCGCGGCGTTGGGGCTTCGGTTTTTTCTGCGTCGTTCTCAGCCATCATCCATGACCTATTTTGCGGGCATCCTGCCCATGCTGAAGCGAAGGGTACTGCTTCGCTGGCAACAGTTTACATGATTCTGTTTGTCACTGCGTAATAAATTCTCTGATGTAACCAAAAACTTCATAGAAGTTGTCGATGTAGACCGACACGATCATGCCGACGGAGATAATCAGGATCAGCGCCGATACGAGAATACGCAACGAGAAGCCGACGGAAAGAATGTTGAGCTGCGGCATGGTCCGCGCGATGAAGCCGAGTGAAAGCGTCACCAGAAACAGCAGGCAGATGAGCGGCGCGGCGATCTGGATCGCCAAATCGTAAATGATCGTAATGATGCCGATGATGAGGTTGAGTGCGGACTCAAAACTATGGAACGAACCTAAGGGAATATGTTGAAACGACTCGATCAGCAGACCAAACATGATGCGCTCCCCACCGAGCATGATGAAGATCGCTAAGGCGAACAAAAATAGCGTCTGCGAGATGATCGTCGCCTGATCGCCGATGTCCGGATTGTAGGCCTGCGCGAGCGCTAAGCCCATCTGCTGGTCAATGACATACCCACCAATCTGCACACCGATGATAGGGAGATTTGCCGCATAACCAATCGTGATACCCAACAATAGCTCAAGCGCGATCTTGGGGATGAGTGAATAGAGTTGCAACCCGTTATCAATCACATAACCAAGCGATGCCGCCGCACCTGTACCGGGGTTTAGAAGCATTGGGTAAACACAGAATGACAACCCAACAACTAAGAAAACTTTCACATGCCGCGGAATGATCTGAGAACTGAGCATCGGCGCAAACAGAAAGATCCCTGTCAGACGGAAAAGCACCATCAGCCAAGCCGGCAGGTGATCCAAGATGGGGCCGAGTGAAACGGGCATATCCCGATTGCTCCGAAAACCAGTCACAAACCAACCAAATAGAACCGCAAGCCGCACACACTGCACGGCATGATCTCAACTATCGTGTTACTGATAGCCTGCAAACATCCGTGTTGCGAACTCCATGATCTTCATCACCAGCCACGGCATCGCCAACACCGCCACGATCCCCATCCCTAAAATCTTGGGCACAAACGTCAGCGTCTGTTCCTGAATCTGCGTCACCGCCTGAAGAATACTGATCGTTAAACCTACCACCAAAGCCGCAGCCAAAATTGGCAACGACAGCAGCAACATCAACACAAAGGTCTCCCGCACCATGTCGATTGCTTGCTCTACGCCCATCGGTCAATCCTTCATAAAAATCGGATCAAAAATACATTGAATCACACCCCTATCATTCGGCTACGTCACCCCCGCCCCCGGCAATACCACATGCGCAAGATCGCGCATACTCATTCCTGCATACATCTCCACCACCCCCGGCAATATCGCCACCGTCCCATCTGCCACCACAAAACTATCCAGCAAGTTCCCAGCCACCAACATCCAGCCATCAACCAACACAAACATGAGCAGCTTAAACGGCAAGCTGATCATCACTGGCGGAAGCATCAACATCCCCATCGAAATCAGTACGCTTGATACCACCATATCAATGATCAAAAACGGCAAGTACAACCGGAAGCCAATCAAAAATGCAACCTTCAATTCAGACAACACAAACGCTGGGATGAGCGTCAGCATGTCGACATCATCATCCTTAAGCTGCTCTGGATTCGATGTATCGACCCCGCGGTAATTCAGGATCATATAGATGTCGTCCCAGTTCCCCGCATTGTCGATCTGATTAAACATGAACGTCCGTAGCGGTTGCTTCGCCCGGCCCCATGCCTGCCGCTGATCAATCGTTCCATTGTTCAATGGAATGATCGCGGCCTGATTGATTTGCTCAAACGTTGGGTACATCACCAAAAACGTCATGAACAATGCCAACCCCACAATCACTTGTGACGGCGGAAGCGACTGTGTGCCGATCGCCTGACGCAATAACGCTAGTACCACCACAATCCGCGTAAAACTCGTACACAACACCAGCATTGCCGGTGCCAGCGAAAGCACCGTCAGTAAAATGATGATGGATAGCGTCGCCGACAATCCTCCGCCCGGCTCGCCTGTTTCTCCCTTGTTTTGCAGAGCATTCAGCACACTACCCGCGTTCTCTACCAAATTCACCGGGTTGCTTAGATCAAGTTGAACCTCGCCGTTGCTACCAGCTGGAACCGCTCCTGCTGACTGTGCGATCGCCTCCGACGGCACTGCAAGCAGCACACAAACACTCAATACTATCAAGATGAACGTGCACCCTCGGCTCACCGATCATCCCCCTTCCCCGCACCCGCCATCGCGCGCACCTTGCCCAGCAGCGTCGTCACTGACTCGCGAGCACGGTCCGTTTGATATTCGTTCACGTCCCCGCCTTCTTCGCCGGACAATCGGCCGGATTGATCGTAGTCCTCTCCATATTTGCCCAATACATTCTGAAATGCGCGCGTCACCGACTGCTGGCTTGATGCGGAAACAGAAGCCAACAGCTCCGCCACTTCTTCCGGGTCGGTGATCTCAGTCAACGTACGCATCCCGGCGGACGAGTCGGAGCAAATCAAAATCCGCCCCCCTACTCGAAGCATCACCACATGATTCTTCGGCGCAACCGCTGTCCGCGAAAGCATCTCGATCACCGGTGTCGACCGTGAGACACCCTTTCCACCCATCTTCATGTATGCCCACCTGATCCCAAGAATCACTGCGATCACCACGCCCAATGATGTCAGCGTGCTCATGATCCAAGACGTCACGCCGCCCCCCGGCGGATCAATCGTGCTACCCGACACATTGCCCGGCAACCGCGAGATCCGATTCGCACTTAGCAACTTCCCACTTTCACCAATACCCTCTTTGCCCACCGCATTAGCTTCACTTCGCTCATCTGCTTGGATCACATCCACGCGATCCACGACTTCCGGTTGATCTGCTTTCTGCACTGCGGATGTTTCGGTGACCGTGTTCTCTTGACCGATCAACTCTGAAATCCGCCGAATTCGATCAGTCGGCACTGCACCACTCTCGCTCGGTGCTTCAGCGGCTGGGGCTTGTGGCATCTGCGGATAGGTTTGAGTTCCCCCCGGCCCCCCGACAGTCCCCACCTCACTTGGACCCTGCGGCGCGACCGGGTCTTGCTGATAAAAACGCGATCCGCTTGCGACACGTTCATCTGAATTTTGCGCAAAAGAATAGGCGCCCATCGAAAACGACAGCGCCGCAACAATCAAAACCAATATATGTGCACGCAAATCTTGCCGCACGGTTCGGCCCTCCATGGCCAACTCACATCTCATCTTCATGAAATGTGTTTTTGTCACCGACTGCCGGATCCTCCGACAATCATGATTCGCTCATCCCCGAGGCAACCGCCTCAGGAGGTATACTATCAAATCTCTGAAATCCTGCAGAAATTTTAACTTAACTCATCTCACGCTGCGGGCTCATTACCGCTGCTCGGCCGAATCTCGACCTGCGCTGCCGCCTCGGCCTGTTCCTCAAGATTAGCAACAATCTCGCTGATACGGATACAGAAATTATCGTTCAGCACCAGCACCTCGCCCCGAGCCACAAGTCGGCCATTCACCAGCACATCCACCGGGTCGCCCGCCAACTTATCCAACTCCACCACACTGCCCTTGGTCAATCGAAGCACATCTTCAACCAGCATTTCCGTGCGGCCAAGCTCGATCGTCACGCCAAGGTCAACATCCCCAAGTAGCTCGATCCCCTCTGCTTCCGGAATCGACGACAAATCGGGCAGATCCAACCCGCCGGCCTGATCCACCTGATCTTTGATCTCGTTCACCGACGCCTGCGCCTGATCCAGTGCGTCTTGCACCGATGGGTCGTTCGCGGCTGCCGCGGCTTCCTGCCCAGTTTGTTGAAGATCATCTGCCATAGGAAATCCATTGTACCTTCTTGACGAAAAAATCAATCCGCTCGATAACGCTTTTGTCGCATCACAATTTCATGAATGTACGGCTCGTTATCCTCAGGGTCCATCCCAAAACGGTTCGTAAGCACCGACATGATCTGCCGCTTCAGCGTGGACAGCTCAAATTCCATCAGATGTGCCGGCTCAGCCTTGCGATAGATGTTCGAGATATCCGCTTCGATCCGTGCTTTGTTGGCGTCGATGATCTCAGTCACCGCACCTTCGTTCTTGTTCTTGATCACAATATTTATCGCGGCATCATATAGGTATGCTCTGCCGGTGCGTGTGTTTTGGAACTTATCCTGCACCAGAAGCATTTCCATTGACTTCTCACCGTTGGCAGCTTCGTCGATCGCTGCAGAATCTGCTGTCACCGGATCCGGACTGCCCGATAGCATAAATACTGCAGTAATAGCGACTGCTTCGATCAACAGCACCGCGAACACTGCGATGAACGTTTTGATCGGCATCTTCTTCTTCGGCGCTTCCGCCGTGTTTTCCGCGTTGTCATCTGCCATGAGATGAACTCCTATCTTTCTCGTTCCTCAAACTTCAAAATCTATCGGCTGCTGAATGAAACATGTGGCTCGGTAAAATCTCTCACCACATTTTCACTGACCACAACCTCCACACGCCGATTGGGCGCTTTTTCCTCAGCACTATATTTCCGCTGAACCACCGGCTCACGATCCGCATTCCCCGTAATCCGGAACCGGTTCCCGTTCAGCCCGACCTCGTCCGACGTCAGATACTGCATCACGACCTTGGCCCGCGCACTGGAGAGGTCCCATAAATCTTCGTATCGGCCAGAAAGATCGTCCGCCTCCATCGAGGACGCATGACCGCGAACCTCGACCAGATTGTTATTACCTCGGGTCAAATCCGCAATCGTCTTAAGCTGTTCCCGCGCCTGGCTCGATAATTCTGCTGATCCCTGCTCAAAATAGATCGGTCCGCCGAGCACCATTAATAACCCCGGACGAATGATTTGTGTCTCCTGCTCCTTCCCCTCCATCCCCGGATCGTCGGTATTCGACTCATTTGGCTCACGTTGCTTCTGTAAATTTAACGCTTCTAGCCGCTGAATCAGCGTCAATTCCGGGTCATCATCCGTCGGCAATCGGCCCCCGCCGCCCTTCATCCCGAACGCCTTTTTAATCTCCTCAACCACCGCCTGAAATTCGTCTTCTTTCTTCACTTCTGAGAACGCAACGATCAACACAAAGAAGCACAGAAGCAGTGTGACCATGTCGCCATACGTCACCATCCACTCTGGTGCGCCTTCTGGTGGGCATTTCTTCTTTTTTGCCATCGTTAAAACCGTTTCTTACAACAAACAACATGTACGAATTTTTGCTCTCAACTTGCTGCCCGACCCCCGAGCAACACCTCTGAGCATTCATCTCGTCTATTCATTAGATAGACATCTCATTTCAATCACGCCGCTTCCTTATCTTCCACCGGCCGTTGTGACGGCGGCAAGAACGTCCGCAGCTTCTGTTCCACAATACGCGGGTTATCCCCGGACTGGATTGACATCACGCCCTTGATAATAATCGTTTTATATAGCACTTCTTCCGAGCTTCGACGCTCTAAACGGTCCGCAATCGGTAGTGCAATCGCGTTCGAGATCATCGCACCGTACATCGTTGTCAGCAGCGCAACAGCAAGGCCTGCACCAATCGAACTCGGGTCCGACAAGTCAGAAAGCATTGCCACCAAGCCCACCAGTGTCCCGATCATGCCAAACGCCGGTGCATATTTTCCAATCGCATCAAACATCCCCTTCCCCGTGTCATGCCGATCGACCAAGTTCTCCAAATCCGTCGTCATGATCTGCTCGATCAATTCCGGATCAGTTCCATCAACTGCCATCTGAATCCCTTGAACGATAAACGGGTCTTCAATGTCTTTCGTTGTGTTTTCAAGCGATAGAATCCCATCCCGCCGTGCAATCTCCGCATACGAAACCATGTCCTCGATCAACTTCTCGATCGAACTGTTCTTCCAGAAAAACGCCTTCTTCACCACGCCTATAAAATTCTTCAGACGTGCCGCTGGAAAACACAAAAACATGACCGTCACAGATGCACCACAAACCAAAATAACCGATGGCACATCGATATAAATATCCATGCGACCGCCCATCAGTAGTGCCCAGAAGATAAGCACCCATGTTCCAATAATGCCGAAAAGTACACCGAGATCCATCCTTGCACCTCTTTCAGGTTAGGCACATCGCCAACGGCCTTATCGGCCGCATAAATACCGACCTTTGATTTCCACAATCCAAGATCAGCATTCACGCATAGCGTGCCCGCTTTCATCCTCAATCCGATCTTCTCGGACAAACATCCATACCCGTCACAACAAACGTGCAACCGAGCTTCATCCTCGTGCAGCCTCCTTGCTGCCTATGACGGCGGGAGCAGCCTCCGCAAACTCCGGCCATATTCAATCGACAACGACACAACCTCGGCCATTGTCTCTTTCACGATGATGTGGTCACCGTTCATCAGCTTGATCGTTGTGTCCGGGTTCGCTTCCACAGTGCGAATCATCTCCGCATTCACAACAACCTGCCTGCCGTTCAAACGTGTCACCGTGATCATCGTCTCTGCACCTTTCCACGTGCCTTCACATCCATGCTCCGCGGCGAAGATCCTCTTCGCTTTAACGACCAGCTCCGCCGACCGAGATCAAGACAAACTATTGTTTGTCATTTCGTTTACCTGACTGTTGATAATAGTTCTTGAATCATCTGATTCGTCGTCGAGATCACCCGCGAATTTGCGCTGAAGCCGGTGTTCGCGTTGATCAGATTCAAGAATTCTTCTGCCACATCCACATTCGATGCTTCCACCGCTCGACCAATCACCTTGCCCGAGCCGCCTGTTGTCGGGCTGACAATCACCGGAATACCTGAGTTCGTCGATGGGCGATACGTGTTCCCACCCACATCCACCAAGCCCGGATTGTTCGCAAACATCGCCAGCGGCACCCGTCCTAAGTTTCGCAGCAAACTGTTCGAGAACGAACCTGTAATCGACCCGTCCTGCGATACGGTAAAATCTTCAAGTGTCCCGAGCGCCGAACCATCCTGCAAAATCATCGAGATCTGATCCCGGTCATCCTGCAACGCAGTGATCTGTCCATTTGGAGCATCAAACAACAAGTTCACCGCCTGTGGTGTCTCTGCACCGGTACCGTCACGATTGAAAATAAGCTGAGCATCATTTGCACCAAGGATCTGTCCCTGGTTATCAAACAGAAGTGTCCCCGTCCCGATCACGGTATCAACATCCGTGTCTTCATTCGAGTTCGCATAGAACCGCCACCGCGTCCCCGCATCGCTCTTCTCTTCAAGCACCATCGTGATACTCGTTTTCAGCGGATTTCCCAGCGAGTCATACACCACAAACGACGTCTTACTCGACTCGCCATCCGCACTTTGCGTCTTCGAAAGTGCGAACGGAATCGACGGCGACGCGCCCTTATTCACCACAACATTACCATCTTCAATTTCAAGATCATTCCCCTCGCCATAGTTACCTGTGATTGTCATCACACCACCCGACAACGACACACCCGCCCCATCAGGTGCAACTGTATCAACACCCATTGAATGCTGGAAGAAGTCCATCAAATCTTGAAGCGTCGTACCACTGTCATCTACGCCATCCGCGGTGATCGCACCCCCCACTTCAAACTTCATCGTCGTGACCTGCGCGCCGCCCTTGGTCGCACCTTCTAGCGAAATAATATCGCCGGTCGCAAACAAGGGTGTTCCATCTGCCCTGAACAAACTCGTCAGTGCCGTACCCGGCACCGCATCCGTGGTTGCTGCCGCATCGCTGAACATCTGCTGCGTTTCAATGATTGATCCGCGCGTACCGATATCGCCGCCGGCATTCAGGTTGCCCGACAAGTTCACATTGTTCGTTTGTTCTGAAATCGTCATGATCCCGATCGGGATATTCAGCGGCTGCAACACCCCCTCAATCACGTTAAATTCATCATCAATCGGATAGCCCATCACGCGGCTACCACTACTGGGCATCACCAAATTAAAATTACGGTCAAGCACAAAGCTGCCATCCCGCGTGAAGAATCGGCTACCGTTATTCTCAACAATAAAGAAGCCATTCCCATCGATCGCCATATTCGTACTCACGCCTGTTGGCTGTGGCGTGCCACTCTCAAAGTTCTTTTGAATCGAACCAAGACGTACACCCAAGCCAACCTGTGCCGGGTTCGTACCACCCAAAATATCTGTCGGTGACGAACCGCTCTTCAGCGTCTGGGAAATCTGTGTCTCGAACGTGATCTGACTGCGCTTGTAAGCTGTCGTGTTCACGTTGGCAATATTATTACCAGCCACACTGAGCATGTGTGTACTCGCCGTCAAACCTGAGAGACTGGTATATAACGATGTGCCTAAACCCATAATGCTGCTCCTGCTCTATTCAGCTGTGATGATCCGTCTCACAGCGATGCTTGCGATCCTATGCGCCAATCGCTTTTGTTGGTTGATTCAAACGATTTCCCAATTGATCCTGCTTCGCTTCGAGAATCTGGCGCAATGCTGCATTCTCCACAAGATCAATCCTTGTCAGCGGCGACAAACTATCGACCGCCTTGCTCTCTCCCTCAGCCCCCTTAACCTGATCTGCTTCCGGCCCCGTCGCAATCGTTCGCGCCTCGTCCAAAAGCTGATCAAATGTTTTATTCTCAAACGTCGTCGGCGATTGCTGAGACGTACCCTTCACCTGCACAGGTACGGGTCGTACCGCAGGTTCAAGCATTCTCAATAAATCTGATGACGTTCCCATCTTGTTCCTTCTATCCGTGCATTAGATCAATTAAGTACTTGGCTGACTCGCGAGATTCGCAAAGAGATTCTGCATGATCGCAAGGTCTTGTATATCCACCTTACCATCTGTATTAAAATCGCCTTCACTAAACTTCCACGTCTGTATCCGGCCTTCACTGTCCACGCCCGGCTCTTTACCATTGTGCTCAGCCCAACGGTCATACCAGACATCTGCATCCGCCGCGTTCACCTGATTGTCCCCGTTCGCATCCCACAAGAGCGGCGTCTCATCCGGCTCTTGCTGCGGCACCTGGATATCCGTCAGGCGATCCATCTCCAGTGTCTTATTATTGTTCAACTGAAGCTGAGCCTTCCCATTCACGATCCGTACAGATGTCACAATCCCTGTTGTGCTATCATTCTGTGCATCAAGCCCTGTCACTTGGTAGCCGATCAATCCACCCGCCTGCGAAATCGTTTGCTGGTTCACCATCGCCTCCAACGAACTCTGAAGCGATGATTGACTTTCAATATTCCGCAAACTACTCAATTGCTCCAAGACTGCAGCGGAATCATTTGGTTCAAACGGATCTTGATTTGATAACTCAGCCACCATCAGCTTTACAAACTCCGCACTGCTCATCTCCGCAAATTTATTCGTAGACGATGCGCCGTTCGCCAATCCATTTGCTGCTGTTCCACCAATTGCTGAACTCATCCGTATGCTCCTTCACGATCAAGCCGTGATTGATTCTCTTGCTCGCTACTTACGCCGCCACTTCTTCCTGAACCAGTTCTTCAAAACTGCTCGCTTCCTGCTTCTGCTCGTTATCATTCTGCCCCTGACGTTGTTGCCCTGCATACTCACCTCGACTGCGTCCGTCTTCATGACTCAAATCAGATTGGCTGTTCATCGAAGATTGCTGCGATGATTGCATGTTCTGGATTCCAATCCGCTCAACTTGCAAACCCTGCTGCTCAAGTGACTGCCTCAGTTGCTGAACTTGCTGCTGTAACATGCTGCGAGCAGATTCCTGCTGCGTATGTAGCTGCACATTAACTTTCGCACCTTCGATTTGGAGTTGAATCTTCACCGTACCCATCTCTGGAGGCGTTAACCGCAAGGTCAAATTCCCGCCACGTTGATTCATCACTGTTTGAATACCTCGTGTGATCCGAGCCGCATTCTGCTGTTCGTTATCAGCCCCTGTATTTGGTAGCTGCAACCCCTTCACCGGCGTTTCCTTGCTCGTATCATTCGATTGAATCGCAAAGTTGTTGCCCACCTGATCAACATTCGTATTTTCAATCTTTACCTCGCCGCGAGTCTGCGCCGTAATTTGGACCTCACTAACGTTCGAAGTTGTTTGCTGCACAGTCGCATCTGCCAACCGCGCTTCCGCACTGCGGTGCGAATCATAATCCAAACCCTGCGCCGTCTGAGTCGCTGCTTCAACAGGCCGATCAATAACCACATCGCTGGCCACCGCACGCTGCGGAGCATCAACTTTCGTGGCCACCTCTCCACTCTTTTCAATCTTAACTTCACGCTTACTTTGCTTACTGTCTTTACCTTCAACCTTTTTCTCAGGTGCCACAACAACCTGCTCACCATCTTCACTATCCTGCGTCACAACATCTTGTTGTACCACTTCCCCCTCAAACTGCGTCACCACAACCTGCTTCGCTGCCGCATCAACCTTTACGTCATCACCTTGCTGACCAACCGGTTCGCCTTCACCTGTTTCGCTTTCAATATCAACTTGCAACCCACCCGATCCTTCAAAAGCTTCCGCCACAATCGCTCGTAGATCCTCAATTGTCACCGGCTTACCCACTGCCTCTGCTTGGCCACCCTCAACCTGAACTTGTGTTTCAATGCTCGCGGCTTGCTTCGCATCGCCCCGACTTTCACCTTCATATCTCCCACCAACAGCAACCTGATCTCCCCCTTCTACATCCCCGTTTTCCCCTTGTTTTACAGTCTCTTCCTTCTGGGATACATCTGCAATCACTTGCTCTTCGCCGCCGTCGTTCAGATCAACTTCCGTACCCGCATCAACATCCTCTTCACGAACAACCTGCCGCCCTTGGCCCGCATCTTTCTCAACCGCCACGCCGCGATCACTCTGCTTTTGCGTTCGGTCAAGGGTTTGCTTGAACGACGACGAATCCGAACTAACCTTCGCCTCAGGTGCATCTTTCTTCACCGCCACAACCTGCGGTAAACTCTGGCTTAAAGTTTGCAACAATATGCTACTCATGATTTCACCTCGGCTAATTGATCGTTCACAGACACAGGCCCACTCCCACGCGTCGCCATCCGATCCAACAACACTTTCATCTGAGAAATCTCAGGCGCAGTCTTAAACTCGCTTAGTATCTTCCCACTCACACGTGTCGGCATGGCATTCAAATAATCCACCGCTTGATCTAATTCCCCCGCATCCAACATCCGTAAAAAAATTTCCTTCGATTGCTTCGGCTTTAGCTTCGTCAGCATCTGCACGGTCCGCTGGAAATCTTCATCCTTACTGCTCGCTGCTTGCTGCTTAATATCTTCCGCAAACGCTTCACGTTCCTTTTTTAACGCACTTCGCTGCTGCTCAATCATCTGTTTATCCAGTTGTAACAAACGATGAAGATCAGCTTTTTCGCGATTCAATCGCTCTAAACGCGCCACTGCCACCTCACTCGCAACACCTTCCTCATTCAGACGCTGAGCAAATGAGTGCGGCCCGCGTGACGCAGCCTCAAGACGTGCTGCTTCCTGCGTTTTCTTTAAAATCTCTTCCGCTTCGGCTAACTGCGCGGCTTCCGCGGCCGCCTGATCTTCGATCGTCATTTCAAACAATGACACAACCTGATCCACACGATCACGATCCAAACGACCTGAAAATCCGAGCCAGCCGATCAATCCGGCCAAGGCAAGCGTATTCAAGATCAAAGCAATGATGATTGCGACCCCTAGCAATCTAATCATCAGTTAGCCCCTCCCAGCACGAGTTTCCTCGCATAACGCTGCGTGGCTATTTCATCCAGCTCCGCAGATTCTTTCTTGTTCTCTGCATACTTCCAAGCATCGAATTGCTTCTCTTTCAAAAGCTCCAATGCCTTCCGCTGCTTTGTCGCATCAAGCAACTTGCCGCGTGCCGTCTGAAGATGATTTTCAAGCTCCGCCATCTTCATCACCAGATTCTGACCACGCACCGTCACGTGGCTACTATACCCGGCAAACTCTGCAATCCTGCGAACATCCACCGCGCCGACCAAACCGTCAGCCA
Source organism: Poriferisphaera sp. WC338 (assembly GCF_050931845.1). Lineage (GTDB taxonomy): Bacteria > Planctomycetota > Phycisphaerae > Phycisphaerales > Phycisphaeraceae > Poriferisphaera. Next base: position 995,342 of record NZ_CP194516.1, on the reverse strand, counting down.
ACGCATGCTTGCTCGTTACAATCGTTTCCTGCATCTTCCGAAGCTCGCCCTCAAAGATCATCTTCGTCCGAAGCAACCGCGCCACATCGCGCTGACGATCTTCCTCAATCGTCCGCCGATGGTCCAGCAAAGTCTCATATTTGAATGCGAATCTTGGCATCGATCCTCAATCCTCTTTCATCCAAGCTCGGATCCTCCGAGCAAATACAGTAAACCAAACCGTTTCGCTTACTGTGGCAGCGGCGTGCTTTCTTGCATACCTACTTGCTGCTGCTTCAATTGCTTACGTGCCTCCTCAATCTTGCCCGCAAGCGCCAAAAACATCCCTCTGGTATTCCCAAAGTTCCGTAATTCCTCTTTGTATTCCCGCCCCTGCTGCAACACTTGATCAATCGCTGGCTTGCATGCAATCGCCAAATCAAAATCAGGATTACTGCCGATCGTGTACGCGCCGATATTCAATAAATCCTCAACCTGCGCATAAGATGCCAGCAACTTGACCACTTCCTGCCGCGCCTTCTGCTGATCCACCATCGTCACATCATCCGCCACACGACTAACCGACCCCAACACATCAATTGCCGGGTAATGCCCCTGCTCCGCCAGCTTTTTCGATAACTGAATATGCCCATCCAAAATCCCACGACACGCATCCGCCACCGGCTCAGTCATGTCGTCGCCTTCAACCAAAATTGAATACAGACCCGTAATCGATCCTGTTTCCGTGCGGCCCGAACGCTCAAGCATCCGCGGCAACATCGCAAACGTACTCGGCGGAAAACCTTTCGTCGTCGGCGGCTCACCTGCTGCCAAACCCACCTGCCGCTGCGCCTGACAGAATCGCGTAACTGAATCCATGATCAAAAGCACATCCATACCTTCATCACGGAAATATTCCGCAATCGCTGTCGCCACCATCGCACATCGAATCCGAACCAATGCAGGCTCATCGCTTGTCGCCGCCACCACCACACTCCGCGCCATCCCTTCCGGCCCAAGTGTCCCTTCAATAAAATCTCTTACTTCCCTGCCGCGTTCTCCCACGAGTGCGATCACACTCACATCCGCCGCCGTATGCTTCGCCATCATCCCCAATAAAGTCGATTTACCCATACCTGGAGCCGCAAACACACCCATCCGCTGGCCGCGTCCCACACTCATCATGCCATCCACCGCACGCACGCCAGTCGCCAACGCTTCATCAATCCGTGGACGATTCAGCGGATCCACCGGCTTTGGATTCAGCGGACGCGATACCGTTTCTGCCAAAGGTCCAAGCCCATCAATCGGCCGACCTAATCCATCTAACACACGCCCCAACACCGACTCACCCACACGCACATACTGTGCAAACTGCGTCGCGATCACTTTGTCGCCACGCTTAATCCCGTTCAGTTCGCCAAACGGCATTACGATCGTCACATCTTCATCAAAGCCAACCACTTCCCCTTCGACCAACAATTGCAATTGATCTCGCCCGGCACCACGCCCCACCACGCGCACCATCGCGCCCACCGGCACCGGCAAATCAGCCACGCGAAGCGCAAGACCGCGCACTTCAACCACCGTACCGCGCAATTCTAGCGGGGCCGACTGCTCCAACATCTCGATTTGCTGCTCTAATACAGCCATACCCAGTATTCCTAGCAAATAGCGCGCCAAATAAAAACGTGCTGCCTCGATTATCCAATCATGCAACATCGCCAACTGTATCTATATATGTGGTTACAACGGCGGTTGATCCGACCCGCCAAGCTCCATCCCACCCGCATCATCAAACCTCGCTGGATCAATCCCGTCTTGAGGTGGCTCAAGACCCTGAACATCATTCACGCCATCCGCCAACCCTGCATCACCAGGCAACATCCCCGGAATACCTCCCGGCAAATCGCTCACATCTGTTACCGTCCCCAACGATTCACCCATCGACTGACCGACTTCTTCCACAATCTGCCCCGGCACTTCTTCCGGCAAAATCATATCAATGATTCGCTCTAGCTGCGTCTCGATCTGGCCGTCAATCTCGCCGCGCCCATACGCCACTGTACAGCCACCGCGCGTGATCTCTACATTATCAACCAACTCCACATGCGTCAGGTGACGAAACTCATTCATCAACTCCGGCAATGCTTCTTCCAACATGGGACGATCTTCCGGATTGATCTGAACCGACACATCATATGGCCGCAGAATATTCGATAGCGCATTCGCCACTTGATCGACCACCACCGTATGATCAACCTCAATCACACGGTGCACCAATCGCTCCGCCAACTTTAGCGTAAATTCCAAGATCGACTCACGCGCTTCTGCTTCCATCTGCGACCGCGCGCCATCCCATTGCCCCACTACATCCGCCCATGCTGTCTGTAACTGCGATAACTTCTCCAGCTCCAACTGCAGCGCTTCCTGTTTTCCCTGCTGCAAACCCACGGGATAACCTTCTGCGTGCCCCTCTTCTTTGCCTTGCTGCAAACCTATCTCATGCGCCCCCGCTACCAACGTCTGCGCCTCGCGTTGAGCATCCGACAAAATCTCTGCCGCCCTTCCCTCAGCCTGTACGCGCAGCTTTGCTGCCTGACGACCAATGTCCCCAAGGTCTAACACCACCGCTTCTTTCATTGCCGACATCGCGCTGTTGTTTTTAAGTATGGCCATCCATGCCTCACATTCCCCTCAAAAACCACTGGTTTTTAAGGCTATTCATTAAACGACAACATCCGAGTCGCCGCCTCTGCCCGTAATGATAATCTCACCCGCGTCCTCAAGCCGCCGTACGATATCCACGATCCGCTGCTGCGCCGCCTCCACATCGCTCACGCGCACTGGACCCATGAACTCCATGTCTTCTTGGATAAGTGTGGCTGCACGCTCGGACATATTGCCAAAGATCTTTTCCTTGAGTTCTTCGCTTGCCGTCTTCGCTGCCAGTGCAAGTTCGTCGTTGTCCACTTCCTTGAGTACAGCCTGGATACCCTTGTCGTCCACCAGCAGAATATCTTCGAAGACGAACATGAGCCGCCGGATCTCTTCGACCAGATCCGGATCTTCGGCTTCTAAACCTTCCATGATGCTCTTCTCGGTCGTGCGATCGACCAAGTTCAACATCTCGGCGACCGTCTCAACTCCACCAATCTTCTCGAACGACTGGTTCAACATGTTCGCCAATCGCGATTCCAATCCGCGTTCTACTTCACTGATCACTTCAGGATTGGTTTGCTCCATGTTCGCCACGCGCTTCACAACCTCAATCTGCTTCGGCGTCGGTAATCCCGCTAAAATCTCACTCGCTTTATGAAAGGCCAAGTGCGACACAATCAGCGCGATCGTCTGCGGATGCTCATCCTGAATAAACGTAAGCAGGTTCTGCGCCTCCGCCTTTTGTAAAAATGCAAACGGCGTCTTCCGCACCTGCTGACTAATCTGCTGAATGATCCGCTCCGCTTCCTTTGGATCAAGACTCTTCATGAGAAGCGCACGTGCATAATCCAATCCACCTTCACTCGCCCAACTCTGCGCCACCGCCAATTCATAAAACTCACGCAACACCCCGTCCCGCGTCCCCTTCGGAATATTGCCAATACTCGCAAGCTCTCTCGTCACGGACTCCACCGCGTTCTCAGACAAACCGCCCAGCATCCGCGTCGACGCTTCTTCATCCAGCGCAAGTAGCAGGATCGCAGCTTTGCGCATCCCCGTCATCTCACCTTGTTCTGTTGCTGCTTGTCCTGCCATAGCTTACTCTCAGCCTGCCGTACATTCATCGGCCATCTGTAGCGACTAACACGCGCTTAGTCATCCGTCCTTGCCCACTTCCCAAAAATATGCCCCGCCTCATCCGGATTGTTCTTGATCATCTCACTGATCTGCTCTGCAATCCGCCGACTTTCCAATTCATCCTCATCCAACTCCAACCCAGCCATCGTTGCTTCTAATTCATCGACCTCACCCACAAGCTCATCATCGCCAGGCAGTTGTGGCGGAATCCCTGCAAGCTCCTCTGCAGTTGGCATCGACTCTGGCTTCGTCGCGTTTTTCACCATCCAAAACATCAAACCCACAGCCACCAAAGCCAGCAAACCACCACCGACCGGCTTCATTAAATCTGATTCCATAAATCCAACAACACCACCCGTCACACCACCCCCTGCAACCATTGGCGCAAGCGCTGTTTGATCTGGCATCATCCGAAGCGCAATCTGGCTCTTCATATCACCACTGCTACGAACCAATGGCGTCACCAATTCCTCAATATCGGCAAGCGCCACATCAACAACCGGCTTCAAATCCGCGTCCGCAGGATCATTTTCACTCTCAGGGTTCTGCCCCTTCCACAACGAAACAAAATACCCACGTGGCACCATAATCGACACATTGACTGTCTCGGGCCGTTGCCCAATCATCAACGTCTTCGTGCGACCCGTCATCGGCTTCTCGCCCATCCGCGCGCTCGTCCGATTCATCGATTCTTCGATCCCCGTCGCGCTAGCACCTCGAACTTCTAACCGTGTATTAGACCCCACCCCAGGTTCACCCGAATTCTGCGTGTTCTTGCGGTTCGTTTCCTCAGTTTCTTCACTGAGCACCAATTGATCCTTCTCATAGTCCCACGCCTCATGCTGCTTCTGCGCGATCGCATCGGTGATCACATTCACCTCAACCACCACACCCGAGATAAAACTCAGCAAATTCTCGATCTTCTGCTTCGTCTTCTTCTCAAGCTGACTCTGATGTGCCATCGCTTCTTCCTGCGACACCAAGCCTTCTTCATCACCCTTGTAGCTGTTCATGTGCTGGTCGAGCACCGTCACATCCGCCGCCGACATCCCCGGCACGCTCCCACCAACAAATTCTGCAATCGACTTCGCTTTGTTCCGCGCAAGCCGATCGCCTCGCGTGACCACACTCACGCTCGCCGTTGGATTCTTATGGCTTGCCGAAAAACCGCGGTTGTCCGGAAATGAGATTTGTACTGTTGCCCGGCGGATATCACTCGACTGACCGATCTGCCTCGCCAAACTCGTCTGAAAACTAATCCAAAAATTTCGACGTGATGCTTCTTCGGTAATCCAAACCGATTGCCCTTTGACATACGCATCCATCGCCGCGCTCGGATCGTCCGCCATCAAATCTTCGCTCATCAGATAACCGACCGCCTCGCTGAACCGTGCCTTCGGCACCATCACCTGACCATTTTCAACTGTCGCTTCGATCCCCATGTTTTGCAGACGGGCCACCGCTTGATCTACCCGCCCTGAAGAAATGCCCCCCATCGCAATCTTGTCCGGCTGGCTCACCCACGTCACCAGCATCACCACCACTGCCACCAAAACTGCCGCAAGCACACCAATAAACCACTTCTCGGTCCGGGTCATCCCGCCGAGTGAAGCAGCTACTTGCGCCCAACTTCTTTTCAGCACTTCCATGCTTCGGCCTCCATGCCGACTGTGTGTCGATAAAGCTCCGCTTTATCTCGCCTTGATCTCTTCCCGCATCCCTCTCACGAACAAGACTCCGTCCCGCTCGTACTCAATCCCATCCCAAACTAAACGCGGATCTGCTTCACTTCCTCGTAAGCATCCATCATTTTGTTTCTTACTTGAAGCAATGTTTGAAACGCGATATCAGCCTTCTGCTTCGCGATCAACACCGCATCCATATCATCCCGCTTGCCGCTGACAAGATCTTCAATTGCAACCTCAGCGTCCTGCTGCAAACGATTCACTTGTTCAATGTTCTGCATCAGCACATCTTTGAACGACGGGGCACCGGTTTCCTCCGGACCCTTTGGCGCAGCCGGCCCTTGCCCGATCGGCTTAGCTCCCCCAACATTCTGTATTAATCCCAGTGGATCTGCCATCCGTCTATCCCTGATTGCTTTCGCTTAAACCATTCAATCTTATTGACTAACACATTGTATCAACTATGCCAGCAAGCGCAAGCTACTTTGCATTATCGACTTTGTCGCTTCTGCTGCAGTAATATTTGCTTCATACGCTCGGCTTGCTTCCAACATATTCACCTGCTCAATGGTCGAATCAACATTCGGCATCGCCAGGTAACCCTGATCATCAGCATCAGGGTGAGTTGGGTTATACGTCATCTTCAGCGGGGAATCATCCATCATGATCTTCTGAACATGCACGCCGTCCTTATTCCCCGTCCGTGTATCACCCGGCGCGAACACAACAATCTGTCTGCGATACGGCTCGTACTCGCCCTCCGCATTGTAAATCGAGTTCGCATTCGCCATGTTCGCGCTGATGGTGTTCGCGCGCACACGTTGAGCTACCAATGCCGAAGTCGAAATATCTAATGCACCAAACATATCTCAAATTCCTCTGCGACCTTCTAAAACCGCCTGTTTTCCAGCTTAAATCACATCACGCTACTTACATTCGCTCACGAATCGCCATCTTGAGCATCTCAAACTCATTCTTCAGCAGCTCAATCCCCGCATTGTGAGCCATCGTGTTCTCTGCCAGGTCTTTCATCGTGACCTCAAGATCACGATTGTTGTTGTCATGAAACATGATGTTCTCGTTCATCGGGCCGGCTTTGGACGTGATCCCGTCCGAGCGGAAATCAATATGCCGCGTGTCACGGACCGCGAGCGCGCCACTTAGCGGATCGACCTGCCGACGACGCTGGCCAATCGCCCGGCGCATCTCAGCCTGAAACTCTTTCGGATTCATATCACGCGGCTTGAAATACGGCGTATCCAGATTCGCAATGTTGTTCGTCAGCACACGATGACGCTCGCCGGTGAACTGCACCAGCCGCTCAATCGTCGGCATCGCGCCGCTGTCTAACAATCCTGCAATCATCTAACACTCCAATGCTGAAAATCAAACACGTCAATCCAAGTCTATCACTCAGTACTTACAAGCAAATTTCGTACCATATGATCAATCCGTCCTAATGACTCTTAATCCTGTTTTTCAAACCTATACACGGCGCAATTCCTGCACCTCATAATCTGAAACCCGCATAGCACACCCAATCAACGATTAGATACTTACATCTTCCTTCCTGCGAACGTCGTTCACGGCCTGTGCCCTACAGTGTTTGAGCAACCAAGTTCTGTTCTTTCCATTTCTTTAGCTTCAGGCCAAGCGTTCGAACACCGATCCCAAGCGCCTTGGCGGTATGAGCACGATTACCATCAAAATGGCCGAGTGTTTTCACGATCTGCTCGCGTTCGATCTCTTCAAGCGATCGCACCTCGCCCGGCAAACCGCCAATCATGCCCTCTACCTGAGCCATTGGTGGAGCCGCCACCGCAACACCACCATTAATCCCGCCATCAAAACCATCGCCACCTGCCACTGTATGACCGTGCCCCTGATTAAATCCGCCACCCACAACCTGCGGCATCCCCATGCTCCCTGCCCCATGATTCGCAGAAGTTGCATGGCTGCCAGCAATAGAAGCTCCCGCACTACCGGGAACCGGCGTATAGTAACCCTGCATCTGCATATTCGTCGTCATGAGCCACGGCTGGATCAGCCCTCCATCAATCACCTGCCCGCGACTTAACACACTCGCCCGCTCACAAATATTCTGCAACTCTCGCACATTGCCCGGCCAATGGTAAGCCTGCATTAGCGACAAGCTCTCCGCATCAAACCGCTTCGGCTCGCGACCCTCTCGCAGCGCCACTTGATTCAAAAAATGCTCCGCCAATAGCGGCACATCATCCGTCCGTTCACGCAACGCCGGCACACTGATCGGCAACACATTCAACCTGTAATACAAGTCCTGCCGAAACTCGCCCGCCATCACACTCCGCGACAGATCACGGTTCGTCGTCGCAATCACCCGCACATCCACATTCATCGTCAGACTGGACCCGACCCGCTCAAACTGACCTTCCTGCAACACACGAAGCAGTTTCGCCTGAAGCTGCGGACTGATCTCACTGATTTCATCAAGCAGAAGCGTTCCGCCATGCGCCAGTTCAAACCGGCCTTTGCGGAGTTGATCCGCGCCGGTGAACGCGCCCTTTTCGTGGCCAAACAATTCGCTCTCAAGCAGACTGCTGGATAAGGCTGCACAGTTCAGGCACAACATCAAACGGTTTCGCCGCGAGCTATGCGCATGAATGGTCCGCGCGACCACTTCTTTACCCGTGCCACTCTCACCACAGATCAAAACCGTGCCGCTTGAGTTCGCAATCTGATGAATCTGCTGCGCAACTCGGCGCATTCCCGCACTACGCCCGACCATCGTCGGCATATCATCAATCATCCGCGCCGCCTGCTTTAAGGCCGCATTTTCTTGCACCAACTCACGATGCTTCACCGCACGCTTCATCACCACCACCAACTGATCCCCTTCAAACGGCTTCTGAATAAAATCAAACGCGCCAGCCTTCATCGCACTTACGGCATCGTTCACTTTTCCAAATGCGGTCATCAAAACCACCGGCAACTGATCATCCGCTTGCCGAAGCTGCTGCAAGAGTTCAAGCCCATCCATCTCAGGCATCTTGAGGTCAGTAATTACCGCAGCAAGCTGATGCTTCGCGACCATTTCCAATGCCATCTTACCGTTGGAAGCCGACACAATGACAAACCCTCCACGCTGCAGCGTCGCACCCACGCTGTCCCGCATCATCTGTTTATCATCAACAACTAATATCTTCTGACTCATTGCCGGCTCCGCCTGCTTTGTGTTATTCCTTACGTCCCTGCCATTACCACCGCATCATGCTCTGATGCCATCACTGTTTTCACCGGGAAATGCAGTTCAAAAACTGCCCCTCCTCCACCATTGGCAGCGAAGACTGTCTTGCCCCCGCTATCCGCTGTGTTCCCAACTACGATCGCGCCGCCATGCGCCTCAACAATCCGGTGCACAATCGCAAGCCCCAGCCCCGTACCGGTGTTACGTGTGGTAAAAAACGGATTAAAGATCCGATCAACCGCATCACCATCAATGCCGGGACCACTGTCACTCACACTCAAGACCACAACGCTTTCGGATTCATCGAATCGGACACCCAATCGCAAAACCCGATCGCCTTCCCAGTCAGCCATCGCATCCACTGCGTTACGCACCAGATTCACTAAAACTTGCCCCATCAGTTGCTCATCCACCTGTAACATCAAATCGGCATGCTCAAGATCATCTCGCATCACCGTCACACCGGCTGCATCAATAGCTGGAAAATGCGCTTCGATTGCACCACCCAAAAGCGCCCCCACACAAACATCCCCACGTTCAATCTGAATCTCTCGTGCAAAACTGAGCACATCATTCACAATCCCGTTTAACCCGCGCACCGCGCTGACAATCTTTCCTGTGTTATCGATCATCAGATTATTGTCAACCATCTCGCCCTTCACAGAAAGACCGAGGTCTTCCTGAACCATCTGCGCATAAAGCTGAATCGCAGCTAGTGGATTACGGATTTCATGGGCAATGCCTGCCGCCATCTCGCCGAGGGCAGACAAGCGTTTGGATCTTTGCAGCTGCGCGTTGGTGCTTGCAAGTTCTTCTCTGAGACGGAGCACTTCACTCTGAAGTTTTTCGTGACTGTGCTGCAGTTTATCGGTGACGTTGTTGTAGGCCTCGATAATCTGTGCGAGATCGTCCATGCGACCGGAAGCAAGCAGATCACCCGCGGGGTCGACCTTGCCGTCTGTGCCGCTAGCAATCTGTTGGTTTAATTGTCGATCATCATGTTGCATATAGAACGATCTCGCCTCGAAGAATTAACCTCGATTGTCCATAAATCGTGCGACTTTACTTTGCGCAGCATACGCGTTCGCCGCAGTACCTTTTGAATAGGCACTTGCTGCAGCACCGCCTTGATTGGTTTTTGCCAATTCCTGCCCAACTTGTGTTTTGGCGGTTTGAAGTTGTCCCTGCGTCAATTCATCCCGCTTAAGAATTTGAGCAAGTAGCCGTTCAACTTCATCGACAAGGCCGTTAACCTGTGCTTTGCATGCCGCGTTCATGCCGCCAGCCACTGCATCCCATTTTTCACGATAGGGCTGCATCTTGCCATTAAGCGCAACAAGCCCATCAACCAGCGCCTGCCGCTGCGCAAGCACCGCAAGCAATTGATCCGTGTCACCCTGCCCTACGAGAACGGATTGATGATCGCTCAGCACATCCAACTTCTCATACAGCTCTTTTTGCTGATGCAAAAGCGCAATCACGGCAGGTACATCGCCATTCGATTGCGTCCTATTTGAAGAAAATGTTTTCATGCTTCTGGTCATCCGTGACTCGTTTTAACGCCGACTCCGTCAGCGTGCCCTGCAACCCCGCTTTCACTTCAATCGTCCATACACAGGACACAAACTTGATGCAATCGGCTACTTTTTAAATCCACCGCCTATTTGTCATAACATCAAAAACGGTTCTACCCACATAAATTGACGTTATATGGTTTCATACATTACTGACTGACAGGCATCACATTGCCCTTTTTGCTATTCATTTTGAACAAATTCAGCTCGCTACTCCAACGAAGCCAATCTTCCCAATGCTGCCGCGTCATCGGCAACCCCGGCTGATTAAATGCCTCCTCAGGTATACGGCTAAGCTGCCATATCGCCTGATCATGCGCCAACTTTGCTTCCTGAAACTGCCCCAATTCACAACGAGCATTCACAATCTGCACCAATGCCACCATCGAGGATGGATCATGCTCCCATTTCCGCGCGGCCTCTTCATACAATTCGATCGCCAGTGGAAAATGCTGCTGATCATACGCACAATCAGCCTTATAAAAATAGCTGTTTCTCAAGTACATCTGTTCGAGCGGCGTGAGCGTCCCTTCCGGACGACTCTCCAAATCCGTCTTGGCCTGATGGAAATATTCTTGCGCTTTCTTTAACCTTTGACTCCGCTCCGCATTAAGTTCGAGATGCTGCTTGTTCGTGAGTTTCCGCGAAAGCTCTTGATCAATCGCGGGGATACTCTTCCGATACGCATCTGCCAACATAAATCGCAACACACCACCTTCATCATCCGAACCGTACCGCTCAACACCTTTAGTCAATGTTTCAATAGCTTGCTCGGCGGCACCATCATCCTTACCGATCTGCTTATAATACATTCGGCCAAGCTCAATCAACGCCTCCCGATACTGCTTACTGTCCGGTGTCACTACCGGGTCATCCACCACCACCTGCTCCAACCCACGCAGTGCCTTCTCAACTTCACCTTCCTTTTCATAGGCCTTGGCCAACATCACACGCGCCTCATATGCCTCGATCGTGCGGGGATGATCGCGAACCACCTCACTAAACTTTTCAATCGCCGGCTTGTATTGTCCAAGCGTAAACAGTGCCCGCCCCAGATGATTCATCGCACGCACCCGGCGAGGATCGCTTTCTCTGGTTTTCACAAACTCCGCATAAACATCAACCGCATCTTCCCACTTGTTCGCGCGATCATAGTTCTCCGCGCTCTTCCATAGACTCTCGCCATGGCCCGCGTTATCACCAATCGTAACGGCTCGCGCATGCTCAAGGTAATAATCACCCGCCGTGCCAAAATGGATCACGCCTTCTTTATTACGCCGTTTAAACGAAGCCACACGAGCAACCGAAGCATCGCCGGTCTCACGTGGATCAATCGCCGCCGCCTTCGCCGCTGCCTGCTCGCCAATCTTTTCATGCGTCGTAGCGAATGATAGCAACACTCTCGCAGGAAGATCCTTACCATATAGCGGACGGAGAAGTTTTAAGTATTCGAGTGCCTGCTCATACTCTTTATTTTCAGATGCAAAACGGATGTGGCTTTGCACAACGTCAAGCATCTCATCACGACGCCGATCACCCGGACGAGCTTGTTCACTGAGCATCTGCGCAGCTTGCCGAAAATGCTCAACACTTGAAGCAAACTCACCCAATCGCGCTTCACAATCAGCCGCACCTAAAAGCGCACCAACATAAGGCGATTGAATCCCAAGCGGATATTCCTTCACAACTGTTGCAAAGTACGCCTGCGCCTGCTGCACACCTTGCGGATCACTGCCCGCCAAGGCGATACGGCCAAGCCCGGTATAAATATCCGCATTCAGATCATCATCTCGCTCGATATGCTGCTGCACCAATTGGTAATACCGCTTGGCACTTTCCAGCTCGCCCTCTAATTCATACGCCCTGGCAAGCTTCACCGTCAACCCCGCAAGTTGGCGATCAGATGCCCGACCGTTCAATCTTTGAATACGCTTCAAAAGAAAATCAAGCGCCGCCTCACCATCACCCGCTTCAAGCATCAGCGCCGCACGCATATCTGTAAGCCACACATCCTCAACCACACGATCCGCTTTACCAAGATGCTCAAGCATCTCGCTGTATTCCGCGATAAGTGAAACCAATCCCTTGCCATCAGTCACCCATCGCCGATCAAATTCGTGAGCAACAAGCCGCTTAAAGATTTCCTGACGAGTCATATGATCGTCTTTAAGTTGATCAATGACACTACGAACCTGATCCATGCGACCTAATGCGATCAATGTTTCCGCATAGCGTTTGATCGCCTGCGGGCCAAGTTCCGCGCCAAGCCCCACCGCATCGTCATAATACTTCAGGATTTGCTTGTTGTTTTCCTGAATCGTCTGTGTCTGGATCATCCGATCACCCGCGTTTTGCAGGTAATTCAGGTCCGCCGCGATATACCAGTATTCTGCCTCATGCGCCGCGGTCCCCTGATCCGAGTTAAACAAAACAGGATTCAAATCCGCAAGCGTCTGCGCCGCCGCATCAAGATTGTTCGCGTGCAGATATTCCCTTGCACTTTTGAGCTTGCCATCAAAATCGTGTTTTACATCAGCAGGCAAGACAAGCCACACCCCAAGCACAAACATGCCGATCCCAAGCAGCAACACCGGCAACTGCCACACCTGCGACCAATGCAACTCCTCAAACGATACCGGTCGCACCGCCTCGCCACGAAGCTCATCCCCACCCCCAGCTTCATCGCCAGCTTCCAACTGCTCAGATTGTAATTCATCCTGCTCAGCCAAAACTACGCCTGCCCTTCACTTGGGGTCATGCCACCCATCGCACTGCAAACAGATGCGTCTTCCCGGTCAAGGATCTCTCGCATCTGCTCCACACCGTGCTCGCCACGTAACCGAACAATTTTTGCCAACCGCTCGAACACGCTCTCGTCATAAAGTCTGTGCCCACCCTCAGTCCACGCCGTCTCGCCGATCAATCCCCACCGTGTGTAATTATGAATCGTTTGCCGACTCAGCCCCGTAAACGCAACAAGCTCCCCGACCTTGTATCGCTTCGGCGGGAGCTTCAATTCCCCAGCTACTTGCATCACCGTACCTCGACTCACGGAATCCATTCCTTTCAGCAATCAGCACATCCTGGCCAACCACACATCGTTCTTACAGCGCCTCCATGCGCCGAACCTACAGCCCAGTAGGTTTACGTTTTACATATCGGCCAACGTCCCATAATGACTTTAACTCAATTTGGCGCCAGAACTTCGGCGCCCTCGCTTTCAACCCAGCAGCCCTAACTACATCGACCCCAACCACTACATCTTGTGCAAGCCCAAAGAAAAACCCAGCATCTGCTGGGCTAGTTTTACGATGATGTTTTAGGGTGCTAATCCCATGGCAATCGAAATCAGGCCCGCCCCTTGGCCTTGCGACGAAGTTCCGCATCAATGAACCCCTGCAGATCACCATCCATCACGTTCTGCGGGTTAGACTGCTCGTAGTTGGTCCGGTGATCCTTCACGCGGTTGTCATAGAAGACATAGCTGCGGATCTGCGACCCCCAGCCCATCTCGAGTTTCCCGCCGGTGGCTTGATTCATTTCCGCCTCACGTTTTTCTTCTTCGAGCAGTTCGAGCTTACCACGCAAAATCGACATCGCCTGCTTCTTGTTCTGCTCGAGCTTTCGTTCAGCAGAACAGACGACCATGATGCCGGTCGGCTTGTGAACAAGACGGATCGCGGTCGCGAGCTTGTTGACGTTCTGCCCGCCAGGGCCACTGGATCGTGCGAAGGGCGTGACTTCAAGTTCATTGTCCGGAATTTCAAGCCCGCCGGTATCTGGGAATTCAGGAACGACATCAACCGCTGCAAAGCTGGTTTGCCGTTTGCCTTGTGCGTTAAAGGGGCTGACTCTTGCAAGACGATGCGTGCCGCGTTCAGCGCTCATGTAGCCGAAGGCCATGCCGCCCTTCACATAAAGCGTCACATCTTTCAGGCCAGCCTCTTCACCGTGCGTCTTATTGACTTCCGAAACATCCCAACCCATTTTTTCAAAGTAGTAGAGATACATCCGCATGAGCATCTCGGTCCAGTCTTGCGCTTCAGTACCACCTTCACGCGAGTAGATCGAGACATAGCAATTACGGTCATCATATTTGCCGGAAAGCATGAGCATGGTATCCAGGCTATCGAGACCTTTCTGCAACTCATCGATCTGCCCGTCAACTTCCTCGCGGCTGTCCTGATCGTCGGCTTCCTCAGCCATCTCCCAAAGCACCGTCGCGTCTTCGATCTTTTGAGCAACCGCATCGTAGGGACCGAGCTTGGCCTTGATACCTTTCAGCTCCATGACGATCTCGTTGGCTTTTTCCTGATTGTCCCAGAAGCCATCACCGCCCATGATTTTTTCAAGTTCTTCGTAGCGGGTTTTCTTAGCGTCGTAGTTAAAGAGAGTCGCGGATGGTTAAGATCCGCGCCTCAATATCTTTGAGCAGGCCGGGTAAATTCTCGTGCTGCAAGATTGATTCTCCAAATTAGTCATACCATACATATCCAGCCCACCATTATACCAGCCCTTTAGTCCTTCCGCCTATCTACAAAGACACACCAGCAAACCTGCCCCTCATTCCTCCATACTCCTACGTTTCGCAATCTCACAAAATAAATGCCACGCCGCATACGCCTTCAAATTCGCATTCAATGGCTGCGTATGTGCCGCCCTGCACTCATACCAATACACATCCTTCTCATACTTTTCCTGATACTCTCTCGCCCAATTCCGATCTGCTCGCTTATCCCCATCCGAATCATAATCACACGTATCCCTCAAACGCTTATCCGCCAAATACCGCCCAGACATATCCCAACTCTCGATATCAGCAAAATCATACAGCACCTTCCCGTTCTTCTCGCAATATTCCCTGATCTGCTGATTACGCGCAAAAAAGTTATCGTTCTCATATCGCCCCGCTAAATGCCCCGTCATATAAACAAACGTCACATCCGGGAACGCTTCCTCCAACTCAGTCATCGTCTCCAAGTACAACGCAATCTCTTCCTCACTCGCCCTTGTCACCTGCCCACACCAAGACCACATCACAACATTCACATCGCGATTCTCTTGCTTCTCCAAATATTCCCGCGTCCGTTTCGCCCAAGTCACCCGATCAGGATTCCCCAAATCACCCGGTGCAAAATAATCATGCAAATCCAACCCACCATTTCTGCCACCATGGTTAAACGCAAACACATTTCGCGGAAAATCCAATCCCAACCCACCCCTATTCGCAAACCCAACCAACCCTTTCATCCCTTCAGTCAATTGACTTCCGTGTGATGTATGCCCATACACCACACGCAACATCTTCTTCGCACGCAAAATATCCGCCAAAGCTAATTCACGGATATCTCGCTTCGTATGATCAATACACAAATATCCCGCAGCTCCACCCTGGCTCTCTCTTGCCGCCGCCTTACTCATCGGCTCAACGATAAAAACACCTAGTAACATCGCAATAACCCATGCAAACCTCATTACTCTACTCCTATAAACAGGCAACATTCAAAGCACAGGCTCACAAGCTTCACATATAATCAAAACCAAAATACCTACAGCACAGCACAAATGAAACCATAAAATGCTCACCACTAAAAACTTCTTCCTCCTCCAAACAAAAAAGCCCGGCCTCTCAGCCGAACTTTATCGTTTAATCTACCAAACCTGCGGGTTCCACCCATGGAGTTTTCGCTCTTACACCACAGCCTGAGTCACCGCCGCAATCGCATCACACAAACGAGCAATATTACTCTCGGTGATGCCAGCCACATTAATGCGACCGCTGCCGACGATATAAATCGAATGCTCCGCTTTCAGCACGCCGACTTGCTCTTTGGTCAGACCACTGAAACTGAACATGCCGCGCTGATCCGCAATAAAATCATCTCCGACAGGATTTAACTTTACCTCAAGTTGAAAAAACTGTACCTTACCTTTGCGCTAAAATGAGTAATCCTTTGCATTCTATTGCTAGTATCTTTTTATTTTATTATTGCCAATTGCTATCATGAACAATTGAAAGGGGAAAAATGCCAACTCATCTGCCATCAACACTCAAAATTATACTGGTATGCCTTTCGCTGTTACTCTGCTCTACCGATGCTTCGGCTATGTACAATCCACGTTTCGGCTCCTTCATGCAACGAGACCCACTAAACAACACTCAAGCAGGCGGTGGCTATCAAGATGGAATTAATCTATACCAATACCAAAAGTCACAACCGCTTACTCTCGTTGATCCTAGCGGGGAGTCGCCAATTATTATTGGAGGATTAGCTGTAGGAGCTGTTGCATTATGCGGTTATGCCTTTTTTGAATACACCCATCGAACATACGGCAACACATCTGACAAATGGAAACACTGCTACACAACATGCAAAATTGCTAGTTATTGTGGCGGGAAACCAGCTGCAATACTAGGCGGATTAGCAAAAGAAACACGGGACTTACTAACGAGATCCCATGGTTTCAAAGAGGCATTCTGGGATTCAGTTGCAAATGCTGCTGGTCTAGCTTGCGCAGATCGATGGTTTTGTACATGCAAAGACTGTTGCGATCAGACTTACTAAAACCATGCCTATCAATAGCAAAAAAACTCAGACTTGGCTGACTGTTTTGGCATCGGTTCTCTGCTTTTTAGGTATCGCGTCATTCCTGTTGTCTGCAGACAGTCATAAAGTAATCGAGCCATATCGTACTATTGGTTGGATATGCATAATCTTATCTCTAATTTTTTATGTCACCTTAATCGTTAATAACATTATAAAGAAGTAATATTCAAAGCATACTAAAACACACCACAACGATACATACAATACCATTTAAGAAAGCTCGGCCGAGAGGCCGAGCTTTCTGTTCGTTGATCTTCATATAGCCGTCAAGATTACACCGCAGCCTGAGTCACCGCCGCAATCGCATCGCAGAGGCGAGCAATATTATTCTCGGTGATGCCAGCCACATTAATGCGACCGCTGCCAACAATATAAATTGAATGTTCGGCTTTAAGCACGCCGACTTGCTCTTTGGTCAAGCCAGAAAAACTGAACATGCCGCGCTGGCCTGCAATAAAGCCGTTGCCAGCAGGATTAAGCTTCACGCCGCGACTATCCAGCTCACGTGTGAGTGAAGTCCGCATACCGTTGATCCGGTCGCGCATCGCAGCCAGTTCATCTAACCACTGTTTAGACAGCCCTTCGTCATCCAACACAGTTCGCACAATCGCACCGCCGTGGCATGGCGGGTTGGAGTAATTGCGACGGATCGTAACTTTGACTTGGCTCTGCACCTTCTTCGCTTCGTCTGCATCTTTGGCAACGATCGTCAGTGCGCCAACACGCTCATTGTAGAGACCAAAGTTTTTGCTGAAGCTGGAGCAGACGATCAGTTCCTTGTTGGCGTTTGCCACTTCGTGCAGGCCGACGCTGTCTTCGAGCACGCCTTCAGCAAAGCCTTGATAGGCAAAGTCAACCAGCGGGATACCGCCCTGCTCTGCAACCACCGCAGCAATCTGCGTCCACTGCTGGAGCGTCGGGTCAACGCCGGTCGGGTTGTGGCAGCAACCGTGGAGCAAAACAACATCACCGGCATCAATGGTCTTAAGGCTTTCGATCATGCCTTCAAAATTCAGGCCGCTGCTCGCCGCATCGTAGTAAGCATATTTTTTAACTTCAACGCCTGCTGCACCAAAGACCGCAGCATGGTTAGCCCATGTCGGATCGCTCACCCAAAGCTTCGCCCCAGGAAGGTTGGCCTTGATGAAGTCACCTGCAACACGCAAGGCGCCGGTGCCACCGGGGGTGTGGCTTGTCGCCGCACGACCGCTCAGGATGATCTCGCTACCCTCACCGAAGAGAAGTTTTTGGACGTGAGCGCCATAACGCCCATCACCATCAATCGGCAAGTAACCTTTGGTGGTTTCTTCTTTGGCAAGACGCTCTTCAGCCGCTTTCACACAAGCCAAGATCGGGGTTGCGCCATTTGCATCTTTATAAACACCCACGCCGAGATTGATCTTCTCGGGGTTCGGGTCAGCCTTGAACGCCTCACTCAGGCCAAGAATTGGGTCTGCCGGTGCCATTTCGATTTTATCAAACATCTCGCATTTCCTTCGATCGCCAAACGATCTTCAATCCTATGCCGCAGCCGCATGACCATCTTGCCAGCTTTGCCGCAGCGTCTCCAATCAACAAACCAATTTTCCGAGCCACCGCCCAGCCCCACCCCTCGCCTCAAAAATCCGAGCGATAACCCTCAAAGCCTACCAGCAGAGGCGGTTTGGATCAAAAACGGCTTCGCTTAATGAGATTCAATCCCCAAGTGTGTCGTGCATCGCCGTTGGATCAATCCGCAGGTAATCCTTCAGCAACCAAACTGCGGCATAAATAATCGGCGTATCCACCAGCGCCGCCACCATCTTGAACACATAACTGGCCAAAATATAGCCAAACACCAGCTGGAACCAGACTGCGGTTCCCTCAGGAATTGGCAAGCCGCTTTTTGTTCCGTAGTACGTGACCAGAATAACCGCCACCGAGTCGACCATCTGACTGATCAGCGTCGAACCATTGTTGCGTAACCAAAGGTGCTTGCCGCCAGTTAGCTTCTTCCAAAAGTGAAACAGCCACACGTCACAAAACTGAGCGGCAAGATATGCCACCATTGAAGCGAACACCGCGCCAAAAGCCAAAGCCTGAATCTCAAAATAAAGCGGCTCCCTCCCTGCTCCATCCAACACAACCCTTCCCGTCTCCGCATCAATACTCTCCCAACCCGGTAGCACCCCGCCGAGCCAGAGGATGAATACGACCCAAACATTGAGTAGCAGCCCGATTAGCACAACGAAGTTTGCCCGCCGCCTGCCGTAAAACTCACTGATCAAGTCCGTACATAAAAAGGTCATCGGATAAGGCAGCACACCCACCGCCACTGAGAAGACCAGTGACCATGCTTTATCATCTGTCCCCAGCATGATTTCATAGAACTTGATGAACCGCGTGATGCCAAGGATATTGAGCATCGTAAGCGTGCCAAGAAACAGCCCCGCCATGACCAAGAACATCCGCTCCCGGCGTTCGGTTAACGTGCCCTCATCTATCTCCGACAAATGCTCAAACCCACTCATCATCAATCCTCTCGCGCTAACCCCGGCAAACAGCCAACACAACTCAATCCTCCCGGACCATCCCCGTCTCCACTGTTATCTCACCCACCATCCTACCGTCACACCCCCCCACCCCGTCAAACGATGGTAAGTAACACCATTATCTCAACTTCCCAAGGCGACTTTGATACAATAGCCCCCATACAATCACCCATTCATTCCTCCTATTCCAAAGGATGCACATCATGGCCGCACCCACACAGAAGCAACGCATCTACGACGGCGATGGCGATCTGCTCATGCAGGATCAGAACCTTCACCAGCGCATCGTCGTGCTACCCGATTCCAAGCCTATTAAAGGCCCAGACAACAATGCACGCCTACGCATCATGTGGGGACAACATCTGCTCGACGACTTACTCGCCGGCCGATACGCTTCATTAGTCTGCGCGGTCAATACCGAAGACAATTCCCACGGCATCATCGCGCAACTCGCACACTTGCTTCCCTCCTCTCAATGGGATGCCAAATCAATCACGCAATACGCCAACATGTTCGCCCACCGTGAATCCCTCTCGGTCATCAAATTTGATATGGATGCAGTCGAAGTACTTGGCCTGCTTCGCCCGAAACGACAACAACACCTCAAGCTGGCTGACCTGCGATACGGCTTCCGCTTCGTCTCTGAAATGATCAAGCAAAAACCAACCCGCCGCCCGGTCGCATCGGTCTCATTCCTCGGTGCCAAAGCCAACCGTGTATGCGATATCGATTCTGAAGATGAGCCTTCGTTCGAGACCGTCCTCCGCATTATGCATGAGTCTGGTTTTGCCGGCGATGTCTATCCCTCACCGCGCATGTGGGATTGCGCTCCAACCTCGGTTTATGCCCGCTACCCATTTCCAGATTCTTTGGACAACATGCGTCTCGGCGGCTCCTAACCCTCCTCAGATATTCCCCGCCTCGAAACACACCAACAAATCGATCAACTACCCCTTCATCCCGAAGGGGTTTTTCATGGCCAGCACCCCAATCAACACACACCCTCCAATCATCGCCAACAAAACAACACGAACCGCTGCGTTGGTGCAATATCACGAGCCAAAAGTTTAAAGCAATATACACCTTGAAGTTTGTCACATTGTTCACATCACAGTGAATACCCCTAGCGACTACAATAATTCCCGTATTTTTTTAAGACTCGACCATCCCAAGTTCGCTTCTACTACTCCCGTAGGACCGCTTTAGACATCCCGCACACAACAGCCGCAACCGTCGCACATCCGTCTGTATGAATGAGGCAACATGGGTAACTGCCGCCGCCTGCCTTTCCCATATTTGCACACACTTGCCGCCCAACATGCCAACTACCCTATCTTGGTTCTCACGAACTTCTGTTATACTCGCAACCAGAATTTAGCTGTAGATGATCGGCCTGTCGCAACTGAAGGTTTGATGCGTCTCAGCTCTAAGTATAATACCTATATCGTGGGTGGCCCTTCTTTGTACCCAAGCCACTCCATCGTCCGATAGTTTATGTAACTCAGGAGCACCCGGAGTACCCTGACACCAGGTAAGACAGTATGCCATCAAAGGACCTACTAGCACTGACACGCCAATCCAAGTACGCACTTGATGCGTTCGTCTTTGTACAGCGCGGACTCGAATACACCGTGAGCAATATCCACGGCGAAGTCGACGACATCGACGACAACGATATCCCAAGCCCAAGTGACATCTTTGATCAGGATTCTGAATTCCCGCAAGAAGTCTATGAATCCCGTCACGTCTCAGGCGCACAACTCTGCGAAGGTCTCCGCGATTACGCCATCAGTCAATACGGTCTGCTCGCCCGCACCGTCCTCCGCCATTGGCACGTCTCCACCTGCGAAGACTTTGGTAACATCGTCTTCGAAATGGTCGACGCTGGCCTGATGCACAAAACCGATGACGACTCCATCGAGGACTTCATCAACGTCTTCGACTTCCGCGAAGCGTTCAGCCGAGAAGTCCAACTTAATTAGATCAAACTCTATTTCGTGATCACACACGCCCCTTCAAACGAAGGGGTTTTTTAATGGCCATATCACATCATATCTGCAACTCAGCCTCAAAAGGTTCTCACCACAGCACACGCTCAACTGTTACAATGGCTCCGCATTTAATCATCCTTTGACTCATCTGACTTCGCCTTGCCTTGGAAGCTTCCAACATGAACGATCAGCAGAACCCAGATAAAAAACCCAACTCGCAAAACGCTTCACACCATCATCCACAGAACATCCATCACACACCCACCATTCCCATTTGGCAACGCCGATGGTTTCAGGTTGCCATTGGCATCCTTGTGCTGATTACGGTGATGATCATCATCCTCCCGCCAATCTTTTCGCTTCTCAACCTTGTCTCCGGCGTCCTCATCCCCCTCGCGATCGCTTTCACACTTGCCTACATCGTCAACCCACTTGTCACACTCCTTCAGCGAAGAGCCAATATCCCCCGCCCCTTCTCAGCATGCGCCCTGCTCTCCCTTGTCGCCATTGCCTTACTCGCATTGATCGTTTATGTCGTACCACCACTGTTCGCACAATCCGCAAGACTCATCACCAACGCACCGGCTTACTACAAAACCCTCCAAGAAAAAATCGACGAAACCTCTGCCAACTACTCCATCGACCTCCGCCAATCGTTCCTCTCCTTCCTCGCTTCTGATGAAGAAGAACCAAACGCGACAGGAACAACTGATAATCAAGCCGCGAACAATGCAAACCAAACCGAAAGTATCACCCCCCTTCCCACACCAACAGAATCGCAATCCACATCAACAGATACAACTCCCCAAGCATCCGATACCACCGAAGAGAATAGTAGTAAGCCAGCCCTATCGACCGACCTGCTCTCCACCATCTATGCCGCCTTCACCAAGTTTCTCTCCACCTCCTTTGGTGCGATCGCCTCAACACTTGGTTTCGCCTCCTACCTCGCGCTTTCTCTCGGCATCATCATCTTCGCCTTCTTTTTCTTTGTCTGGCGATTCCAAGATATGATCGAATGGTTTATCCCATTCATCCCTCAGTCATACAAAGACGACACGCTGGACATGATTAAAAAAATGGATGCTTCAATTGCCGCCTTTATCCGCGGCCGCCTCATCCAAATGTCCATCATCACTGTCGTCCTCGCAATCGGCTGGTCAATCTGTGGCGTACCCTTCTGGTTGCTCCTCGCCATCCTCGGCGGGCTGCTCAACCTTATCCCTTATGCACCCGTTCTTATCTGGCCAACGGTGATCCTCACCACCTACCTCACCGCACTTTCCGGCGATGCCCCCCAACTACTCACCGATGCTGGCCACCTTAACTATCTCGCCGTCTTCCTATGGCCATCGCTTGTCTACTTCCTCGCACAAGGTCTTGATGGTTGGGTGGTCGAACCGCTCGTCCAAGGCAAGGCCACAAATCTCGATCCCCTCACCGTCATGATCGTCGTCCTCCTCGGCGCTGCCATCCTCGGCATCCTCGGCATGCTCATCGCCATCCCCGTCGCCGCCTGCATCAAGATCCTCTCCTCTGAATTCCTCTTGCCCAAACTCCGCTCATTGGCAAAACATAATTAACCTACCTGTCAGACCACCTTTGTTTTACAATTAAAATGAGATCGTTTCATATCATTCGCCACCGTGGGCAAAAAATCATGAAATGGCACAACCACTTCATCATCCTCATCGCATTCATACTACCCTTCGCATCCTCCACATACCTCTCCGCGCAAACGCTAGACGAGCGAATCGCCAATATGCGCTTAAAGCGTCAACAGCTCCGCTGCAAACAACAAGATCAATCCATCCGCCGTTACCGCGCCCTTACCCACAAGCTCAACGCGCCGATCTCACATATTCAATTCAACGAAACCCCTGCAAAAGAAGCCGTCCGCTATTGGGCCAAACAAACCGGCATTCCCATTTACCTCAACTGGAAACGTTTCATCGACTACGGCCTTGAAACAGATATCCCCATCTCACTCAACCTGCACAACGTCCCAGCACATGTCGCACTCAGTCTCATCCTCAGGCAAGTCTCGCTCGATCAACCACTACACTACAACCTCCGCCCACACTATCTCCACATCACCATCCAGGAAGAAGATAGCCGCCATCCCATCCTTCGCGCCTATAACATCCGCGCGATCCAACATCACGTCCCTGACTTCACCGACGCACCGGATCTATCTCTACCACGCAATGGACGATCCACATTTAAAGATTGAATTCTGCCGCATGATGCAATTCCGCACTATTATGCAATCACATCCTCTCGATCTCCTCTCGTAGACCAACCAAATTTCAAGCCAAAGATAAACCACGCAAACGACAGAATACCAATCGCAAAAATTGTATCACCCACAATCCGTAACCAACGAAGCGTATCCATTAAATCTGACTGTAAGAACTCCGCACTTCTCGCATACCACAATCCATGCGTCACACTCGCCCATGTTTGCATTAAACCTACAGGCAGCAACGAAATCAGCACCATTAACGCCAACCCTCCATTAATCGTCCAAAACCCAAACGACAGCGCCCCTGTTCGCCAAATCTTCCGCGTCCCCAATCCCTTCACGCAGAACAACGTCAATCCCATTCCCAATAATCCATACACACCAAACAATGCTGTATGACCATGAACGGATGTCGTATTAAGTCCCTGCATGTAATACAGTGCAATCGGCGGATTGATCAAGAACCCAAACAATCCTGCACCCACCAAATTCCAAAACGCCACCGCGATAAAGAAATAGATAGGCCACTTATACTGCTTCACCCACGGTGCAGCCCGGCTCAATGTCAGACTCTCATACGCCTCCGCACCAATCAAAACCAAAGGTACAATTTCCAACGCACTAAACAACGCGCCTAACGCAAGAACAGCCGTCGGTGTACCCGTGAAGTACAAGTGATGGAACGTCCCGATGATTCCACCTGTCAAAAAAATCGTGCAAGAAAAAATGACCGCAGCAGATGCGGTTGCCGTGCGCAACAATCCCATCCGTGTAAACAAAAATGCAATTACAACTGTCGCAAACACTTCAAAGAATCCTTCAACCCAAAGATGCACCACCCACCACCGCCAGTACTCTGCCACCGCTAAATTTGTCTGACGATCCCACATAATCCCCGCGCCATAAAAGATCGCAATAGCCGCCGATGCTATCAAAAACATGCCCAACAATTGCTTCTGCTGCCCCGGCTGCTTAAACGCCGGCCATATCGCCCTTATCATCAACAACAACCATAAGAACAAGCCTACAAGCAAAAACAGTTGCCAGAATCGTCCCAAATCAACATATTCATATCCTTGATGACCAAACCAGAAATTCATTTCCAAACTCATCTGCTGCCGTGTCGCATACCACGTTCCGAATAATGTCCCCGCAACAATAATCACCAGACACACAAACAAAAAATTGACACCTAGCCGTTGAAATTTTGGCTCATGCCCCGACACCGCTGGCGCAATAAACAAACCTGTCGCCAACCATGCCGTTGCTATCCAAAAAATTCCTAACTGCGTATGCCACGTCCGCGTCACCGAGTAAGGCAACCACTTCGCAAGCGGAATATTGTAAAACCCTTCACCTTCTACCCCATAATGCGCCGTCACCGCCCCCATCAACATCTGCACCAACAATAGCACAACGACAATCCAAAAATACTTCAGCGTTGCCTTCATCGAAGGTGTTGGATTCATCGCCAGTAGTGGGTCATGCTTCGGAGGCACATGCTCATCATCCTTCCGATGTTTCAGCACCGCATAATACCATGACAACGTCCCAATCCCCGCTAAAAGCAAGACAAAACTCAGCACCGACCAAACAATAATTTCACCTGTTGGCCGGTTACCAATCAGTGGCTCCGCAGGCCAATTATTGGTATACGTAATCGGCTGCGTTGGTAGGTATCCATCTTGGCTAATCCCCCCAACTTCTTCATTCACCAGCTGAGGCCGCTCCGTCGTACACGCCCACGTCGCCCAGAAGAAAAACGCATACATCATCTTCTGCCGCTCATCCGACTTGATCGTATTCGCTGGAATCGCATAAGCATCCCGCAATTCTGGAGGCGTACGATTATCATCCGCTAAAAACCTTACATCTGACGGAAATTCTTCCGCATCTCCAAACAACGCCGCATAGTAACCCGCCAACGCGTGATACGTTTTCGCGCGATCCGCACTAATCGTGATCTCTCCAGTTTCCGGGTTATAGGTGTTCTTGCGAAGTTCCGTCTTCAACTTCGTAAGCAGTACTGCACGCTGAGAGTCATCAATCTCACTAAACGGCTTGCCATACTGCTCTGTCGCCCACAAATTCAACAGATAAATACTCTCGCGATGCAGCAAATCCGCAGTCCAATCCGGTGCCAAATACGCGCCATGCCCCCAAATACTGCCTAACTCCTGCCCACCAATCGATTGCCAAACATTTTGCCCATCTTTGATCTCCGACTCCGTTGCAAGTACATCACCCTGTGCGGTCACAATCGCCTTAGGAACCGGTGGCGCTTCTCTGTAAATCTCTAATCCATAAAATATCAAAACACAAAAAGACAGCAGAATAACCAAACCAAAAGCGATCCATAATTTAACATAGCGCATATTACCCACACCTCTCGTTTTCAAACTTATGAGTGTCGCTGCGATTTGAAAAATCAAAACCGTTGAATGTACATTTTGTCGGCCACACAACATTCTCTTGGATAATTATCACACGTAAACAATCTGTAAAATACAATTTACAACTCACCTGATACATAGAAATATCAATCACAATACGAACCAACCCTATCGTTTTCCATAAAACTATTGATTTCAAATTAAAGTTAAATAAGACTCTATCTCGCCTAGCCAAGATTCATATAAATAAAACAGCCGCTTCCCACAGAAGCGGCTGCTATCATCTATCTCTTGATTAGATTATTTATCTCTTATAATTCTTTTTAAACTTCACCCTCTTCTTCCACATCTTCTTCATCAACATTAACCCCAAGATGGTTCGCAACCATCGAATAAATCTCTTGTGTCGGCTCACGCTCAAACTTCCAATCGTCTAGCGTGACCACACCCGCACCGCTTGCTCTCTCATAATGCACGACGGCAATCCCCTTGCTTTGCCAACGCGAACTGTCCACACTCTTCACATCATCCCATGACACATCTGAAACCTTATTCGATCGAATCCCCTTCTCATCCGCCTCTACAAACCGTCCACCTGACAGTAAGAATAAGCCGCCAAAATACAAACCAAACGGCAAGGTAATCCCCGCCATAATAAACTGCGTGTAAATCGATAGATCACTCATCGGCGCTTCCGGCTGCGCTTCAGACCAACCGTTTTCCGCAGACATTACCCGCCACTTCTCCGCCCAGTCATCCGGGCTATCTTTCTTCAGTTCCGCAAACGCGATCTGCATCCGTTGCTTTTCCGGATAAGCGATGAACCCATCATAAAGGCAATAAATACCGAAGCCGATCAACACCAAACCAATCACGCCAAGCCTCGCCCGGTAACCACCACTAATCACTGTTTTAACTGACATTATCTAACCCTGTTTCAATCACAAATTGCTCATTCAGTACCGTACATCTTAATAGAGCGCCCGTTACGCTCCACACGGCATACCCACCATCTTCGGCTATGACATCATATTGCCCAATAACCCCAATGCATCATCCCACCATTTCTCAATCGCCTTCTGTGCACCACGTTGCTTAAGGAGCTTCGCAAAGCCACCCTCACACACACGCCGCCTTGGAATCTGCGGTATCCCATGGATCTTATGTGCCTTGCCTTGGCCTGAACCTAACGCTGCATTCAGAAAAATTTCCGTCTCCCGGATCATCCGACGACGGTCTTCTCCATATAAATCAAATCCATCTCGTGGCGTCTCTCTACAAATCACCCCACGTCCTTTCAGTCATAACATTCAATCCCCCCGCTCACAAATTTCATTCGTACAAATCTGGAAATACTTGCAGCATCCGAACATAAGAAAGATCTGGCCTGTGCATTGTCCATGCCCCGCCCCATTTTTCAACCCAATGATGGATTTTTGTACCCATCACCACACACATCGCTCCCGCCTTCATCACCACTTACGCAAAAATCATTGCCCCCACAAGCAATAAATCACAACACCTCAATGCATTTCTCGATATAATAGTCCCATAATACCATCCGTATATAACCCCCATTAACGATCTGAACACCCCTATCAGCGTCAGCACCTACGTCCGCTATTATGTTCAGACATGTATCTCTGCTGATAGCTGTTCTTTTCTCCGCAATCCTCCAAACCCTGCCCCGTGTCCCTCCACCCCTGAAAGATACCGACTCACCCTCATTCAACTAAATTCGGATTTAATTTGTTTCCCTTCCCTTAGCTTGGGCGCTTGTCGCCCAGGCTTTTTTCATAACTACACACCAATCACCCACTTTTCACAATTATATTGGCCGTACGAACTTCACAAAGTCATTACAATACTTTTTTCTCATACTCCAAACTTGATGAATACCAACATGAAAATCAAAGACGCTCTCCTTGCCGCCTGTTTATCGTCACTCTTTACGATCAGCATCTCTGCCGCAGAGCAGACTGTCACCGGCACCGTCTTTGTTGATCTCAACAACAACCAGCAACTCGACCCAACCGACCAGCGATTCCCCAATGCTTTTGTCTCCAACGGCATTGATATCGTTCCCACCGATGCACAAGGCAACTACAGCTTACCGCTCGCAGAAAAACACGACACCGTATTCCTCATCAAACCTGCTGGCTATCAATCACCACTCAGTCAGGATTTCATCCCGCAGTTCTACTATGTCAATCGCCCCGTAGGTTCACCCAAACATCTGGAATTCCGTGGCCACAAACCCTCCGACCTCACAGGCAAACCGCTAAACTTTCCGCTCTACAAACAAAACGAATCACCCAATTACACCGCCCTGCTCTTCGGCGACACACAAGTCCCGGATTATCGCGCGACCACTTGGATGCGACACGACACCATCGAACCACTCATCGACAACACCAACGCCTCCTTCGGCGTAACCCTCGGAGATGTCGTCTCGAATAACTTGGCCGCCTTCGAGCAATACAAAACTTCCATCGCGCAGCTTCAAATACCTTGGTACAACGTCCCCGGCAACCACGACGTGAATTTTGATGTCCCCGACGATGCGCTCTCCATGGAAACGTGGCTTCGCCACTTCGGCCCACCCACCTATTCATTTAACTGGGCCAACACGCACTACATCGTCATTGACAACATCAAATACCTCGGCGAAGAAACTAAAAAATACCGCGGCGAACTCTCCAAAGATCAACTTACCTTTATCAAAAACGACCTGAAGAACGTGTCCAAGAACACACTCGTCATCCCGCTCATGCACATCCCGCTCACTAACATGACGAAGAAATCTCGTCTCGCGCTGCTCAGCCTCATCAAAGATTATCCGCACACGTTCTCCGCTTCAGCACACCGACACTTCCAAGAACACGATTTTTATGACTCCTCAAACGGCTGGGCCGGTGCCGCGTCCCCCGAACACCATCACCTGATCGCGTCCACCATCTGTGGCGCATGGTGGGGCGGTGTACGCGATGAATTTGGTTTGCCCTCTGCCGCACAACGTGACGGCTCCCCCAACGCTTACAACATCCTCTCCGTCACAGACAACACCTACACCCTTCGCCTCCGCAACATCCGCCGCCCTGAATCCGATCAGATGTCCATCTATCTCGCTGACAGTATCCCCCTCGATCAACTCAAAGATCAAACCGCCTACATCAACATCTATGGAGGCTCATCTAAAAGCACCACCATCGCACGTATCCGCCACTACACTGATTGGCTCCCTACCAAACCCATCAAGCACATTGATCCTTACCACCGCGATCGCCTCCAACGTTACAAAGATGGACACTTCCCGGGTGACGGCCCAATTTCCCTCGAAACCAAAACTGATCATCACGCCGCCTTCAAAATTCCCTCCAACCTCATGCCAGGCACCTATCTCCTGCAAATTAAAACCACCGACATGTTCGGCCAAACCGATATTGCATCCCGTACCTTCAACATCACTCCCATCGGCACAAAACTCATCAGCCCGAGCACGCGCTAAAAATACAACTGATGCATCACCAATGGTGCATTAAACACATAATCACTGGCTATTAAAGATCTTCAGCAACTGCATCGATCTACCCGTCAGCCATAACCAACAACACGCGCTACTCCTCTATTAAATAAATACAGGCAATGCAGTAAACCCGAAACAGACTCGCCCACGCTACTAGCATGGTTTCTATAAACCTCCTCAATTCGTATCATAATGATCTCGATGCAAAACGATCCTTCTCACCCCATCAGCTGCCACAAATCAAAGCGGCCTAGGTACATGCCCTTATTGTGTCCACAACACTCTCGCATTAGTTTGATGATATAAAACCTATCATTGATTCATGACATCTTCTTGATCATTAACAGGCTGTCACAAAAACATGCATCTCTGCATTTCACATCAAAACACTGCATTACTTCACTCATCACCAATCTGAAAGGATGTATAGCATGTCATCGAAATATGTTTGCACAGCATATTCGGAGCGCTCCGGCAAGGCCTTCACGCTCATTGAACTACTTGTAGTTATCTCTATCATTGCATTGCTTGTGGGCATACTCCTTCCCGCTCTAGGCGCAGCGAGAGATACCGCCAGGTCTGCCACATGCCTCAGCAACCAGCGCCAAATCCTCACAGCACATCACGCGTATATTGTTGATTACCAAGGCTCGTTTGTTATCGCTCGAACCAGTGGCGCATACCTTAATAACTTAATTGGCATTAGAAAACCCTTATACTGGAGTGCATGGCTTACTTATCACAGCGACTTACCCAATGATCTATTTAGATGTCCTGCAGACGAAAAACTTGAAGAAGTGTTCGATTCATATCGTGATGAAGCGGAAAGAGTTTTCGGGGGCAATCATTTGCAATATAAAAACGCATATCGATCTAATGCCACAGGCTATGGTGCAAACCATTATCACATTCTCACAAGCCTCCGATATGAGAGTAGCAATAATCTAAAAAACAAACCTGCACAAATCCATCAAATCTTAAGCCCCTCTGACACACTACTCTTTGTCGATACCGCTAGAAACGGCGGTGCATTCACTGAAAATGCATTACATACAAGCCCAGGAAACTACCTTGCCGTAGATTACCTTACGTTTGCACAATCTTTTGCATGGGCCGGAATACCCTTCCCCAGGCACGCCAAAAAATCTATGAATATTGCTTATACTGATGGACACGCAGAAGCTTTTTCACCCTTAGACTTGATGAACCCTTATGATCCCGATGCACTAGGCGAAACCACGACTACAGGCAGCACAACCGGCTTACTCGATCCGACTATCGATGATCATGGCGTCTGGGACCGCTGAAATTTCATATACAATTGCAATATATCTAATTCAACAAAGCGTCTAACCATTGATTAGGCGCTTTGTTAATTGCATTACTACGGCACAAGCACGCCATCTTCGCGCATTGTCTTAATCGCAAGCTCCGGCAAGTCTGTCTGGATCATCCCAACACCATCATGCGCTAGCTTCGAATACACCTTGCTTGGCTTGCGCACTGCTTGCTCATCTCCCATCCCCGCAAATAGCCGTCCATTCCACAGCGTATTGATCCATACGCGCACCCCCTTCGCTTGAAATCTACGAATCACCCCTTCGGTAAATCCACCGCGGGTACTACCTTTCACCACAACCTCAATCGCCTTGAACTGTCCATCGCCTGCTGCCTCCTGTGCCTCATCCAAGCTATAAACGATCGGCATGAACACTACGCCTTCCTGCGCTTGTAGCCAAGTCATTTCCTCATCAGCCACATCCTTATAATTCGCCTTGAACAAACAATGGTCCAGCACGCCCATTTTCCGTGCAATCTCAACCACATCCCGCAAGCTACCAGACTTCAGATCCACATTGATCATGACCTTACCACGCGCCGCCGCCAGCGCCTCGGCATACCGCGGTATGACCAACCCTGTCGGCCTTTCAGCATGCTTCAGCTGCAAACGCCTAAGCGCTGCATAGGTCATCTTGGCCAACTCGCCCTTGCCATTAGTCGTGCGATCCACGGTCTTATCGTGCATCAGCACATATTCGCCGTCTGCTGTTTGACGCACGTCAAGCTCGACCATATGTATCCCAGCCTCTGCAGCAGCTTCAATAGATCTCACCGAATTCTCTGGCCAATCCTTATGATGCCCGCGGTGCGCCACCACCAAACAACCGCCTTTGTTGGCATCCAACAAATAAGCACGGATCAGATCGACACGATCAGTCTCCTTGGCAACTACCTGCTCATGTGGCAACCCCATACCCAACACAATCAGTATCAATACAAACAACAAATCACTTCGTTGCTGGCCCATAGAACCTCCCACATCAAATGGTCTCATGTTTTCTAAAAACGAACGCTTACAGCATACCACGCCTCTTCAATCCGAACAGCAATCCTTCACCAGCTATACATTAGATGCTGCATACGGCCCAATCCGCTACAATTCCTCCTCCCGGCACGATCCCATGACCAACCATCAACCTATGAACCCCATCAACCCATGCTTACCCATGAACTCCATTTTGATCTCCCCGACGAATTGATCGCGACCCAGCCTGCCGAGCCGCGTGATAGCGCCAAACTTATGGTCATCAATCGCGCCAATCAATCCATCGCACATCATCATGTCCGCGACCTACCCGACCTCGGCTTCCTCAAGCCCAACGATCTGATGATCGTCAACCAAACTCAAGTCCTCATGGCTCACTGGACTGGTACGCGCACCGCAACCGGTGGACATGTCTCTGGCCTGTACCTGCAGCCATCCCAAACCGGTAACTGGATCACGCTCATCCAATCGCGCGGCAAACTCCAACCCAATGAGATCATTACGCTTACTGAAAATGCCCGTTTAAAGCTGTTACACAAAACCGCCCCTTCCGGTACGGGAGGTGAGTGGGAAGCCTTATACGAATCAGATAACAACACACCAACCGTAACACTCCTTCAGCAAATCGGCACAACCCCCCTGCCTCCCTACATCCGCCGCGCCCGCAAACATCACCATCAACCCGAAGTCACCGACTACGACAAAACCCGCTACAACACGGTCTACGCGCAAAACCCCGGCTCCGTCGCCGCGCCCACCGCAGGACTCCACTTCACCCCCGAACTCCTCGCCACCCTCGAACAACAAAACATCAAACGCACACAAGTCACCCTAAACATCGGCATGGGCACCTTCGCGCCCGTCCGGTCCGAAAACCTCGAAGACCACGACATCCACACCGAATCCTTCTCCATCACCCGGCAAGCATTAGAAGACATTCAAGCCGCACACGCTGCTGGTAATCGTGTCTTCCCTGTCGGCACCACCACAGTCCGCGCCCTCGAATCCCTCCCTGCCACTTTTCCCGACACCATCCCGCCACTTGAGACCAATCAAACATACAGCACCGACACCAGTCTCTTCATCACCCCGCAATCCGGACACACCTTTCGTTTCACCGATTCACTGTTGACCAATTTCCACCTGCCCAACTCAACCCTACTTGCATTGGTCGCCGCACTTCCGAACGTCGGGCTATCTAATCTCAAAAACTGGTACCAAACCGCCATCGACCACGACTACCGTTTCTATTCCTACGGCGACGCTATGCTCATCATCTAAGCCCTCGCAACATCTACACAATCGTCTCTCCCGCCCAAACAGGTTACAATCCCAACATGCCACTGGATCAACCCCCCGAGCCACAAACACCCATCGAACAGCGCGCCGAAGAACTCCGCATGACCTTCGGCGAACACCTCGAAGAACTCCGATCAAACCTCATCCGATCCATCATCGGCATCGTCATTATCTTGCTCATCACCTGCTACTACGGCACTTCCATCATCGGATGGATCCTCCTCCCACTCATCCAGGCCCAAGTTGCTCTCGGGCACTCCCCTGAAATCATCACCACCGATCCCACCGCCGGCTTCATGTCCGTCTACATCAAAGTCACCCTCATCTCCGCACTCATCCTCGCCTCCCCGTGGATCGTTTGGCAACTCTGGCAGTTCGTCTCCAAAGGCCTCTATGATCATGAAAAGAAAATCGCCCACATCCTTGCCCCTTTCAGCCTCACCATGACCACCCTCGGGGTCCTCTTCACATACTACATCCTGCTCCCCACGTGCCTTGTCTTTTTTATTGGTTTCACCGCCTCCTACCCACAGATCAATCCCGATTCCCGCAACTTCATGATCGACCTGCTCGTACCCAGTACCGCTCTCACGTCTAACCAACAGTTAGATGCCTCCGCCCTCGGAAGTGAAGGGGCCAACACGGAAAACAATACGACAACTGAAAACCTTGCCACCACCGAACCACTCAAGCAGTTTCCGGTCTTGCAAGAAGACCCAACCGATGCGCCCACCGGGTCCATCTGGATCAACGCACCGCAGCGCCGCCTCAAGATCGCGCTCGGCAATGAGATTCAATCGATCGCCTTCACCACCTCACGTGTGATCACGCCCCTGCCCGATGCGGGGCAATTCATCTCGTTTGCAACCATGATGGGGTTGGGCGTCGTCGCCGGCTTCCAATTGCCGGTGATCATGCTGGTCATTGGCTGGACGCAGTTGATTGATTGGCGCATGGTTGCCAAGATGCGAAAGTATGCGTTTTTTGCCTGTTTTGTCGCTGGTGCAGTCCTAACCCCAACGGACATTTTCAGCATGCTGCTCCTCGGCATGCCACTCTACCTGCTCTTTGAATTTGGCTTGTTCCTGATGAAGATAACCGAGCGCCAACCCGCCGATGATTAACATCCACTTGCGCCAAACCCCTGTTAAGTTAGGCAATTTTCAGCCCGAACCCTTCACATACTTTTTACACAGCCTGATTGCGGAGTCATAACATCCGCAATATACTGCAAGCATCTATCCGGGAAGTAGCCGGGGCATTTCGATTTGAATCATCCGAGGAGATTTCCGATGGGCAAAGTCAAAACATTATTGTTGTGTGGTTTCGGTACACTGGCACTTGGCTTGAACAGTACTGCAAATGCAGCATCTGTGAGTGTAACACCGATTTTTGATGCCGAAATCAATCTAAGTGATACGACACCGACTATTGATTCAACGGACTGGACCATGCTTTCACAAAAACTTGATCCTCCGTATACACCTAAAGACAGCCGAGGCTTTATGGAGTTCGACTTCTCCATCCTGCCAGACAACGCTCAAATCCAAAGCGTTAGCTTTCGCTTTCAAGCAGGTATCTTGACCTACGATAATCAAAACGACGCAGAATTCTCACTTTACGCATATGCCGGCGATGGTGCTATCTCAGCAAGTGATGCATCCCAGCTTTCATATCTCGCATTGTGGGAGCAAACAGTTGGTGGACTGGGCGAGCATACTGTGGCTTTAGATGTTGATGCGATCAATTCTGCTTGGACGTTGAGCGATTATGTTGGCTTGGTACAGATCGGTACTGACGTTGGCCATCAAGTCGGCATCCGTACCACTGAAAGTGCAAAGTACTTCCAATACACACCACCTACTTTAACGATCAACTTCACAGTAAATAGTACCCCTACCGTTCCAACCCCCGCTGCATTGCCCATCGGCATCCTCGGCCTCGCTGCCCTCGCTACACGTCGCCGTAAAGCATAACGGCACGAGATATCTATTCAACAAATAGACCATGATCTACAATGAATCATAAAAACCCCGATCATCTCGATCGGGGTTTTTATTTTCTATCTAAATTGATCTCATCTTTCCACACACAAAACCACACTCAACAATCAATCCAGCCGAATCAAATCCGCTTGCACAACCGGCTGCTCAAACCTCTCAATCGGCTGCGCCTCATCCACATGATATTCGCCAATTCGCGTTCGCCGCAGCTTCGCCAAGTGCCCACCCGTCCCAAGCAGTTTCCCAAGATCCCGCGCGATCGAACGGATATACGTCCCCTTCCCGCAATTAATCTTCAGCGACAACATCGGATACGCATAATCCATCACAGCCATCTTTTCGATATGCACAATGCGCGGCTTTAACACCGGCGTCTCCCCTTGACGCGCCAGCTTATACGCCCGCCTTCCCCCAACATGCACCGCAGAATAAATCGGCGGCGTCTGCATCACATCGCCCGTCAACTTCACCAATGCGGATTCTATCTCACGGATAGACGGTGGATCGCCATTAATATTGATCTCCTCACGTTCACCTTCAAGATCATCTGTCGTTGTAAAAGCCGACAGATCAATCGTGGTCACATACTGCTTCGGCTCATCCATGAAGTCATTCACATGCTTGGTCGCCTTACCGACGAGACAGATCACCAACCCCGTCGCGAGAGGATCCAATGTGCCTGCATGCCCGACTTTCGTCCACTTTTCTTTGAGATTGCCGTTCTTGCCGGTGACGACGATGCGTGGCATCGCTTGCCGAACCCGATGAACCACGTCCATAGAGGTCCGGTGCAGAGGTTTGTCAACGGTAATCAGGCCGCAAAGCTTATCAGATGGCGGGGTTATGCTATTCACAACGGGGTGGTTCTCTTTACAAATCCGTGAAAACCAATAGGATATCTGATCTGAAATCGCTTGACGAGATTTTATCCCCAAGGAGAGGTGGCTGAGCGGTTTAAGGCGCACGATTGGAATTCGTGTGGGGGAGCAATCCCCTCGAGGGTTCGAATCCCTCCCTCTCCGCTTACGCACCCCTTGCATTTGTGAGGGGTTTTTTAGTGCCCCGCCATCACCTGTTGCCCGTAATGATACCCCGTGTCAGAAAGGGCCATCACATTGGCGGTCGAGACATCATTCTGCAACACGTGACACGGCGCCAAAATAAATCCACCATCCGGAGCAAGGAGATCAATCCGGCGTTTTGTTTCCACTGCCACTTCCTCCGGTGTGCCGTTGGGCAGTAAATACTGTGTGCAGATCGAACCATGCAAGCAGACCCGATCACCAAAACGCGCTTTTAATATCTCAGGCTCCATCCCCTCCGCCGCAGCCTGCAGTGGATCAAGAATATCAATCCCCAGTCCAATCAGATCATCAATCAGCGGCGTAAGTGCCCCGCAAGAGTGAAAGAAAAATTTCACGCCGTGACTATGGGCCAAGTCAATCAACTTCTTCAGTCGCGGTGCTACCAGTGATCGAAACATCTCTGGACTGATCATGAGTGATCGTTGGCTGGCCAAGTCGTCCGCACACCGCAGAATGTCAATTCGCCCCTTCACTTCGGTAAACATCTTGTCGAAATATGCCAGATAAAAATCGGTATAACCGTCCATCAGATATTCAGCCATTGCCTGATCCATCGCCAAATCCAGCATGAACTGTTCCATATGACGCAAGTAAGTACAATGCTGGAAAACACTACAACTACTCACCATCACGGCAAATTCCTGCCACGCATCTAGACGCTCAGCAAAGCCGCTAAAATCAAACCAATCTACCTTCGGCCATTCAAATCGTTCTGCCGCCTCTTCAATACTCGCAGCATCCTGCAAAATAAATCCATCATAATCGGCTTCGATGCCAAACTCCGTTTCATACTCCCGCAGTTCCCAACCCAAGTAATTCCTAAAAACACCCGGACTAATCTCTTCGTTCGCTTCTCCCGGCCCCACATATGTTGGATCCACCACACCACGAATATCCACAATATCACTGCGTAGTTTCAACATTAGCTCTTTATGGCTATGACAATCAAGATCTCGGCAAAGCCGCTGCTGCACCCAAGTAGTACCGTGCAAAGTCATCGGAACACGATCAGGCTCTTCAAGATTGATCGCACACATCACACGCTCTTTACTATTCATCATTCCAATCCTTTGCACATTTGGCTTAGCTAAATCAAAGCGCACACATTTACAACATATGCCATGATCAAACACAGCATAAACCTAACGCTTATCACGGTCTTGGTAAAATTGTATGCAATTATTGCATTTTTGTGCTTTCGCGCACCCTAACCCATGATGCAGAATGCTCCAAAAAGGATGCCTGCCCACTCTTTAAGATTTCAACAGATCTGTCACACAACACCGATCTAATATTGCATGAACCCAAAGATTAGATTTATAAACTTAAACCGTTTTCAGTAAACAGTTAAGCATCAATTTCCAGTACCTCCTCCTGACACCCCAGCGACATCTTTTGGCATAATTTGTTGTTTTATGTTCACTTTTGTTCATAATGTGTCATTGATACTGTAAAATCAATCTACTGACCCTCCTATCGCCTTCCATGCGATACTGTTTCAACATGAATGATCGAAAGGTCACGCAGGTGGCAACAAAAAACTTAGATGAAAAACTGGCTCGTATATTGACCGATCCATCTTGCAAAGACTTTATCATCGCCGATGCCAAGGACGCAGATATGGCTGCCGGCCTAGCCGCGCCCGGCAAAAGCCCCGAGCATCACGCTCAAGAAGGACGCTTCCGCACGCTAGATGCCTACCGCCAAATTATCCACGAAAATGTAGCTCAAGGGCTGGTCGATATCATGCTCATGAGTTCAAGCACGAACGATATATTGACAATTAAAGATCGCCTCTTTGATGACTCGCATGTCACCCCCGCAATCCGCGCTAACGACACGACAGATATTTGGCTCGCTCAAGGCGGCGCCTATCCCGAGCAACCATCAGTCCCATTTCGCAGCGCAACCATCGATCATGCCATGTGCGGCAAAGTTCAATGCAATCCTGAAGAACGCAAGCGCGGCGCAGATCTCGGTCTATACTCAGTCACATTCAATAACGACACCGAATTAGATGCTCGCACGCTTTCGGCTTATAGCGATTTCAGATCTGAAGCTGAATTAAAAGGATTTCGACATTTCCTTGAAGTCTTTGATCCCAACGCGCTACAGCGTCCAGTTGAAGACCTTGGGCGCTTCATCAACGACAGTATCGTCCGTACGCTCGCGGGTGTCGCTGGTAAAGAGCGGCCGATCTTTCTCAAAATTGCCTACCATGGGCCTGCCGCCATGGAAGCGATCGCTTCGTATGACCGCAGCCTGATCGTGGGAATCCTCGGCGGATCATCCGGCACAACCTTCGATGCATTTCACCAACTTTGGGAAGCCAGAAAATACGGGGCACGCGTTGCACTCTATGGCCGTATGATCAATCATTCCGAACACCAACTCAGCTTCATCCAACATCTGCGATGGATCGCCGATGGCGAGTTGAATGACCCTGCCGACGCAGTTCGCTCATACCATAACATGCTGAAGAAAATGAATATTCAGCCCTACCGCAAACTGGAAGATGACCTTCAATCCTCATCACGCCATAGCAGCTATGGCAAAACCTCTACAAATAAAGGTGGATTGGCGCAATCGCAATCAAATCGTCAATCTGAACCTCAGAAAAATTCACAACAAATAAACGCAGATTTCGATCAGATGAGCACAGAAGATAAAGTAAAATGGAATCTCGACAGATGGCAAAAAATCCTAGGATAACATAGCGATCTCTTCCACGTGAACTGTGTTGCGTACTTTATCATGAAGCTGAAGATGTAGTTTTTGATGACAGCGTTTCATAGAAATCCGACACATCTAACACAAGCTTACGAATCATCACTTGATCATTCTCACTAAGTGCTTCCGAACGATACCGGCTGTTAACTTGCATGGTAATCCCCATCGCATTGAGGCATGCTTTTACCGTCAGGGGGTGCTTGTAGTGAAATTGAATTGGCTGATCATTAAGAAATGCTTGAATCATCTCTGCGTTTTCAAGATCAATTTCGCTCTGCTCAAATAGTTGTGCATAGAGTTGCGGCACAACATCTGCACCTATTCCATTGAACCGCTTACTACCTAGCTTGATCGCGTCAAGCATGATCGGTGAATGCGCGTTATACAACTCTAATCGTGTACCTTCTACAACTTCGAGCCGTTCTTTAAAAATATCAATGTCACAACACGTGTCTTTCATAAACACGAAACGATTTGTTTTCGCCAACGTCCCAATCAAAGGTAAACCAAGCAGCCGATGATACGGCTTCGGACATTCATACAAACCCAAATCAATGCCGTCTGCTTCCTGAACAATCGCCATCAACACCTGTTCAAGTTTTTCGTCTGATTCATGCTCAGCTACCAACTCACTAGCAGCCATAATGACCGCATCCGCCCCCATAGCATGCATTGATTTAATCGCCTCAATGCGCTCAGTAGGATCCGCCCACCCCATCGCACCCACCACCACCGGCACACGCCCATTCACACGATCCAATACCACCTGCGTTAGCTGCATGCGTTCTTCTGAGGAAAGATCGTATGATTCACTGGACAAACAGCTGGCGAACATCCCATCCACACCTTGCTCCAAATACCAGTCAACCATCCTCCTAAATGCGTCATAATCAATCCGCAGCTGCTCATCATAGGGTGTCACCAAAACAGGCCAAACACCACCGGGTAATCCTATTGAATCTTTCAACACACCATCTCCCAACCGCCAAAGCGATCAACGAAGTCAACTATAAAGGTCTTATGGCGAAACCATTTGCGCCAAGTCAGCTTACATGGGCACTATTGAAAGCTGATTAACTGGCCGTTACAACTATGAAACCAATCATATTTTGCAACTTATACATATCAGCTACATGAATTTCCGTGTAACCCGTTTATTCAATTACACTTGCACGCTAACCATGTGTTGCAAAACAACAAGTTACAGTCGAGCTTACAAACCGACAGCAACTCTAATATATCAATTATATACCAATTGTTGAGTTTTGCACTAGGCGCGCACAAAAAAACCCGGCTAATGCCGGGCGAAGTGCGGGTGATAGGACTCGAACCTACACGGGAATTACCCCACCAGAACCTAAATCTGGCGCGTCTGCCAATTTCGCCACACCCGCATCGGAGGGGAAGTTGGAAACGAAAAGTGTATCACAGAGATGCCACAAGGTCGAACGCCATATGCGTTAGATCGCCATCCTATCCACGTATCGAAACTGATCGATCATCAACAAAGATGATCTGCCGTTTAACCTATTGCATGAAAAGCTTCACTTCTTTCCGATCCGCAAAACCGTCGATCTCAAATGGCACGCTCAAAATCGATTTGCTGTGCTTATAGTTTTCACCCACCTTGAAATACAAAAAGCCTGATTTGGTATGACCTGAGCGAATAATGCTAACCTCCGGCCAAGCCTTTTCTGCCCAATCGCGTTTCAGTGCTTCATTGTACTTGTTGGCATTGTCATAGGAGAAAATGCCAAAATACCAAAATGCCTCCGCCATCGCATTCCGCCCATGCATCGTTGAAGCAACCACAGGCAGCACCGGCAACAATTTGACTCCACTACCAGTTTGCAATTCAAAACGTGCACGCAGAATCTCAATATCCTGATCCGCATGATTCTCAACCGCAACAAAAACAGGCATCACCCCCTTACTCATCATGTCATAATTGAATACCGCTTTTGCCTCAGTTTCTGTCACATACGGCTTGGCACCAAAGTCCACCTCGTAAGCGGATGTCGAAGCCGGCGCTGCTTTGGGCGATATTTGCGGCATGGCCTGAACCTGATAGGTACTGCAACCACCAAGGATCAATGCCATGGCTAAAAGCATCAAAATCGACCAGTAACGATTCGCAACATTTGTCATGATTTGCCCCGTCAAAAAAGGAAGTTTAAAAAGTATCCCACCAGGCAACGTCCCGCTGATGGAACACCACCCATCATGAGATTTCAAAACAATCCTGTCAACAGCCAATATCCAGATGCGTAAATACAGCTCAATGAGTAGGATAAGGAGATGAACCAAGATCCATACAGCGTGCTGGGCATCGCCAAGCAATTCAATATCAATCAAAATGAGCTGCAGCGTAAGTTCATCGCACTCTCCGCTGAAAACCACCCAGATAAGTTTATTGATCCGATTGAGCAGATTGAGGCTGCCGAACGATCCGCCGCCATTAATACCGCCTATCACGCCCTCAAAGACCCAGAAGAACGTGCCAACATCTTGCTGACCGTTTTGGGCGGCCCATCCAAAGAAGCCGACAACAGCCTCCCGCCCACACTACTGATGGAGATGATGGAAATCCGTGAAGAGATGGAAGAAGCTATTGCAGCGAAAAATGAATCAACACTCAACAAACTTCGACAATGGGCCAATGAAGAACGCGATGAATATCTAAGCTTGATCGGACCACTCTTCGCCAAAGCGTCTAACAACCGATTAGACGATGCAACCGCTAAGCAGATCCGCCTCCATCTTAACGGCCTACGCTACATCGAACGTATGATCGAACAAATGCCTCCACCCACCAACTAACTCTACCTCTTGTCATTTCCCGACTGATACAAATTGCTGCGCATACTTTTCAATCAGTCGAGCTGCATTACTCAAACCGTCTTCTACTTGAATCTTCTGACCGATCAGCTCAGCAGCTTCTCGTATTTTAGGATCTGTTACAGCCTGATGAATCGCAGCGGCAAGATTGTTTGAAGTCAATTTCTTCTGCGGGATCGGTTGTGGCCCTGCGCCATAATCCGATACACGTCGTCCCCAGAACGGCTGATCTGCAAAAAACGGACAAATCACTGTTGGCTTGCCTGCACGTAAACCCGCCGCCGTCGAACCTGCCCCGCCATGATGTACCACAGCCGCCACCCGCTGAAAAAGCCAATCATGTGGGGCATGATCAATCTTCATCATACTTCGTGGCAGCTCCTTCGGGTCTAAGCCGCCCCACCCTGTCGCGATGATCCCGCGCTGATGTGTTTGCAAAACCGCATCCACTGCAATCTGTGTTAGGCGTTTAGGATTTCGTCCAGACATACTGCCAAAACCGATGTAAACCGGCGGTGGGCCACTCTCTAAAAACTGCGCAAGTTCCTCCGAAGGTTGAAACGATGTCGCTTGATCTAAGAACCAAAAGCCGATGACATGAGCATGCCGCGGCCAATCAGCAGGCTTAGGAACCAGATGCTTGCTGAATGCGTGCAAAACAGGAATCGGCCGGCCGCTGGTCGTGTGAAGCAGATCCGCTCTGCGCGATATCGGCGGCATCTGATTTTTCACACGCCATGTATTCACATACTTAGCAGTCGCAAGTGATGTTACGGTAGTAACAATCTTATGTGTCAACCGATTAAATGGTCGAAGCCATTGTGATTCCGGAAACAAAATCATCGGGAAGTCTTTCGTCGGTACATACATCGGCTGCAACATCGCCATCACCACCGGTACCATTAACTTTTCAGCAAAATGCGATGCATAAAAAGCTTTGGGGTGCGCTACAACCAGATCTGGCTTCGCTTCCTGCATTGATCGCCAACTGTCCGCAATGGCTGCTTTCTGGAGCGGCTTAGCAATCTTCCCCATCTTTCGAAAAACCTTAAACATCTGATAAAGATTCGTCGCGTCCTCCATCACTTCTCGCCCAGCTTCCGAATTAATCAACTGCATAAAATCATCATTAATGAAACCATAAGCAATACCATGCATCTCGATCATGGATCGAAAACTTTCACATGTGCAGATCGTTGGATGATGCCCCGCAGATTTGAGCTCAAGAGCTAACGCGATAAACGGCTGGACGTCGCCACGTGTACCAATGGTCAATATAAAGATATTCATAGGCGGTAACCCCTGTCGGAAAGTTCATTCAGGCAGATATTGTGACGCACACATCATCCACATGTCAATGAAAAAGCCCGGCTGAGGGTGGCCGGGCATGAGAGAGAGGCTCTACAAATCTATTTCATTTTTCATCATCAACGATGGTTGTTTCGGCTTAGATTTATGCCGCTTTCTTACGACGCATCATGAGCAATGAGCCCGTTGATACGATCATTAGAACGGAAGTTGGTTCAGGCACGGTTGGGATGACGTAGTCAGCCACCACAGGAAGGTGATCGGAATATGCTTGGAGCGCGTTCGTGATCGTGTTATTCGGAGCAGGACCAGAAGTGATATTACCGTTCAGGTTATGCAGGCCGGTATTACCAAATGCGTGATATGAACCCTGGATGTAATCCATGCCGACGTTATCCAACAACTCACCCGAGACAAGTTGGAAGTCAAAACGGTCATCCATCCCGCCGAGCGAACCTGAAGGGTCTTGCGTATGGATGTCTTTGAAGGATGAATTGTCATGCCAGTTGCCAGGACGATTGATTGGATCGAATGCTTGACCGTTGCCGCCTGAAAGAAACTTCTGGTAAGCTGACTCTGAAGAACGATAGATGTTCATATCGCCGGTGAAAATGACATTCTCACCTTGACCAAGCGCATCAGCATCACTACGGATTTGGTTTACTTCCGTAAAGCGTTTCGATTGATCCGAGCCACCACTACCTGCTTTCAAGTGAGCAGAGTAGATATAAAAATCCTCTGCTGTGTTGGATTTTGCCTGAAGATGAAGACGCGCCACGCCACGTGTTGGGCCACTCACCGTCTTGGTACCGAGCAGGTTCATGGTCTTGGTGTTATAGAGAAAACCGTTCCAGATCCCTGTACCATAAGAAGCCATGAACGTGTTGTATGTGCCAGCTCCATAAAGTTGATTCAGTGCATTTCGTGCATTGGCCAGTGAAGAAGAATTGGTCTCCTGCACCGCGATCACATCGAGCGTTTTGCTGCGGCCGCCAACATTCTCATTCGCCATGCCCTGCACGATGGTCTTGAAGTTGTTGACTTCAGTGGTTCCGCTTGGCCCGTGCAATTGGTTATAGGTGGCAATACGGACAAAGTCCTGCGCAGAAACCAATGATGGCATGAGCACGGTGAGTAGTAGAAACGCTCCAAGAAGAAGGCGCATACGGATGGTTGTTTGAATCATCTCTTTCGATCCTCGCTTACGAATGTTGTCACGGCCGAACTCCCTTGTCT
The DNA here is from genome assembly GCF_050931845.1 of Poriferisphaera sp. WC338. Lineage (GTDB taxonomy): Bacteria > Planctomycetota > Phycisphaerae > Phycisphaerales > Phycisphaeraceae > Poriferisphaera. Next base: position 950,961 of record NZ_CP194516.1, on the reverse strand, counting down.
GGCCTTGCGAGGATATAAATATCAGAGCTCTCTCATCGAATAGTCGCCAAATGATGAGCATTGTGTTGAAGGCAAAAAAAACGAGCAATATAAGGATTATTTCAGATGCAATAGATCAGTAGCGCACATAAAAACCCGGTCATTGCCGGGCATGTGCATTCTTTCATATTTATGAGCATCTCATTAACGACCACAACGGCAAAAACAAACCGACGATCCACCCACAAACAGAAGCATCGTCTCAGGCACAAGCACCACGCAATCCGCCATCACCGGCTGCGGTATTAACCTGCGACATAATCAATACCATGTGCTTTCTTCAATGCTTATCTAATTAAGGACTGGCTTTGCCTGCATCTGATCTTTGTACTTGATGTATTCGCCACTGAAAAAATAGAAATGGCCATCCTCTGCTGCAATCAGAACATCCAGCGTCCCATTACGATCAAGATCGATCCATCGTGGGCTACTTGTGTGACCTGTAAGCACCACATCTCCCAAATCGTTACGCTTAGCTAGAATCGGCGACTGATTCGTGCCAATATTTTCATACCAGACCGCATTCCCGCGATGCCAACTTGCGGGGACCACTTGCATGTAATCAAGATCTCCATCTTGATCCCAATCTGCAAAATCAAATTTAATACGCCCGCTATTACCCGGCCGTACATGATTGGCGCGAAATGGTCTATTCGATTCGTTCATAAAAATGCGTTGCGCCGGCCCAAGTTTCAATTGCCCCTTCTCCATGAACCGCTTGTGCAACACCAGATAACCCTCTGTGTCCAGCGTCACAACATCTAGCAACTCATCATGATTCCAATCGATCATCCGCACATTGCAACGCCATTGCGTCAGCCAATGTCCGGGCTTGGGATCCCACCATCGCCAGGCAGGTTTCGGCGTCGGCCCATCCCACGCTACCATCACCGGCTTCGCGGGCTGTACTTCCTGATGCGATCCTGCCTTTTTCTCAATCCAATCAATTTCGCCTAGAACACTGTTGTACATAATGTCAGGCGTCCCATCATGATCCCAATCCGCAACATCCGGAACCGTATAACCCCAAAGCGCTTCCGCCGGCCCTTGCAACGAACCGCTCTCCCCCGGCAATAAACGAAACGGCTTGCCATCAATCTGCAACAACACCGCGTTATCAAAACTGAGATGCTTCCCTTGCGATGTATTTTCAAACCAACCCAATTCCCCCGAGCTATTCCCAAAAATCAAATCCTCATCGCCGTCACCATCCCAATCATGCATATCAACCACCGGTAACTCACCCACGTTAAGCCGATCATTCTCACAACGAATCACGCGTTCCGGCAGAAAGACTGGCATCCCCGTGCCCTCACCCGAACTGTTTTCAAGCAGCGTCGCCCAAGCACCCTCACATCGCAACAAAATATCTATATCGCCATCACCGTCCCAGTCCGTCACCACTGGCGTCACAACTTGCCGGTCTGCACGAAACGCGCCTTGGGTTGTTTGCACATCTATCGGTGCCGCTAATTTTGGATGCCTTCGATCTCCGATATTCTCAAAGATCATCAGCCGATCAAGAAAGTCGCCGGTAAGCAGATCAAGATCACCATCTCGGTCAATATCGACAGCCACAGGACTGGCGTAACCATAAACATTGGCTGGCGTTTCTCCATCGATCATCAATCGTTCCGGGTACTCAAGCACATAATCCTGATGGCTCCCACGATTACGGAAAAAATAAAACTGCCCCTTAAGCGGCCCGCGTGTCCACTTCCCTTCTTTGTTATATGCCATCGTCCAACCATAATCCGTCCATTCATTTGTACCAATCAGCACATCTCGAACACCATCGCCATCCCAATCCGTAAACGACCAACTGCCACGTCCACCTCGACTTGGCGGTATCGTTCGCCAAATGTCAAACTCCGGTGGATCAGCAATGCGCACGTGATTCGTAAATCCCGCTTCAATCACGTTGCGATAAAATCCGCCTTCATGTGCTATATCCAACGTGCCATCCCCATCCACATCTGCAACCTGAGGCGTACCCTTGATCGAAGCTGATCCCAGATAAATCGGCGCACTCATTAGCTCTTGCTCAGCAGTACCCTTGTTCAACATCAGATACACGCCGCGGTCTGGCACCGTGCCACAAACCGTCATCAAATCCATTAAACCGTCCTGATTATAATCAAGCGGCATCGGAACCCCGCGCGTCGCAATCGGTCCGGCTGATTGGCCAAACGCCAACGCGTCACCCGTGCCCAAGGCCGCCGGTGTCTGCGGTTTTGAAGGTGACTTGCTACCAATAAGATCAAAATAGATCGCATAAATCGGCTGTGTTTTACCTTGATCGTCACGTAACCATGAAACCTGTAATGGCCGCCTCACTTGGTTGCGATGGTAAGGCATGGGTAATCGTGCCCACTGCTCAGCTTTTGATGCAACGAGGTACGTGCTTGATTCAACTTCATCACGCTGCTTGATCGGCTTTTGCGTCTTAGGATCATATGCCACAACACATACAGATAGCGGATCTCCACCCAATCCCGGCAGTAATCCCTTCAACTTCATCCCAATCAAATCAATTTCCGCCCATGCTAGCGGTTTGGAAATTCCACCCGGCAATGTTTCGCACCGATATATAATGCGATATGAACTGTCTATCACCCACGGGAAATCACTTTGATTTGATCGCGTTTCTAAACGCCCAAACCGCGCTAACGTCTTCGCATCCTGCGCAGAAGATTTCGCCCCTCCCATAAACTGCACCTCACGCACATACAAATCCAGCTTATTGGTAAACTGAATCGTGATACGCTTCACACGATCATTCGGCTGCAATACATCTGAAAGATCCAAGGTCAATCGCTGCCACGACCGTTTACTTCGGTCAAGGTCGATCCATTTCTTCTCCGACACACGCTTGTTGTTGATGCGATACATCGCCATATCAGATTCAAACACCCGGCTTCCCACTCCTTCAATTGTCAGCTCGATACGCCGAATGCGCGAGAGCTCTTCCTTGTTGTGCGGCACCGCATTGATCATCATACTCAACATCATGTTGCCATTAAGTGATCTGGGTTGTGGCTGATCGATTTGAATATTATCCCAGGTCCCCTGCTCCGGCTGATGCTTGCGATAAAGCGTTAATGGCTCTGAAGGTTTATCATTTGGCCACCGTATAACTTCTCCTCGTCGCACGTAAAAACTATTCTGAGTACCTTGATGATCAAAAACCGTATATGCAGCATGGCCAATCGTTGAAAGCTGAATGAATATTCCTATAAGAAATACCACCTTAAAACACATTGATCGCTGCATCTTCGTATCCAAAATTTGAGTAAAAAAATAGGATCGAGCTACACCGTCGCAGTCCGATCCTAATGCGATGGGTCTATTAATTACCGACCACGTCGACACGCCAAAAGTGGCATCGCCAAACCTAACAACATCAAGCTTGCGGGTTCTGGCACCACAAAAGGTGAGCCTTCATTGCTAATCGAGATTTCATCGATCTCGTAATCCGCACCAGGAATTGCGGTCTCACTCGCATCAAGACGAACTGAATTAAACGTGCCAATATCAACCGTTGTGATTTGAGCTGCAGGCGTATTGCTTGCTTCCGTGAGTGAGAGATCTGGGTTCACCCACAACGTGAGCGTATCCGCACCCGCCACCGCATCAAGTCGTACCACAATCAATGCCGCATCCAGCGTATCAACAGTCGAATCCACAGAAGTGCTACCTGCGACAATTCCCCACTTGCTGCCAAACGATTTCTGTCCGATCAGCAAACCATTGCTGCTACCTGCGAGCTTCAATCCAAAAAAGCGAGTAGTCGTGTTGGCATCATTCAATCTTTCACCAAGGAAACTGATATACGTGGTGGTACCATCAGCGCCGTAAGTATCACTTAATGATCTTGTCAGGAACGTGGATGATCCTGTTGGTGTGATAACCGCTTTATTGCCTGCAGAACTGACATTAGGATGCGTAAGACCTAGTGACGCTATGGTTGCGGTTGTAGTCGCGCCACCACCTTGACTCCAAGCTCCAGCCCAACCACTGCCAGCTGCGCCCTGACCGTCCAATGTTGCAGTATCCGTATAATCAAAACTCTCGAGCACGGCTGCAGATTGAGCTTGGTATGAAATCCCCAAACAAGTGGATACAGCTACCGCGCTGATCAATATCTTTGCATTCATCATGATGAAACCTCCTAATATTAGTTTTTGACCAAAATAACAATCCGATATTGTTGGAATAAGAATTTCTTAACGAAGTGGCATCGCAAATACGCGAGAACCACTGGCAATTGCTTCGATCCGAACATCAACAAGTGATTCATCATCACCACCATAAGCCGAGGCTGAACCATCTTTAAAAGCAAAGTTAGCGTCGCAATCCTTACGTGGGTCAACCGCGAAATTAGCGCGATAAGTGCTTTCCGCCCAGCCTGGTCCGCTACGCTGAATAACATTAAAACCCGACACATTCTGAATATGATTGGCTATTGTCGAACCTGAACTACTATCACGGTAAAGCCGATCCCCGGCAATGACCTCCACCTTATGATCCTCAAAACGCCAAATCGCCTCAGGCCGTACCCAACGATTATCTGTCCATGCCCCATTCACCCGATCCCGCCAGAAGCCCGGCACAAGAATGTAATCCATATAAACGCGCACCGTCCCGGTTGGAATCGCGTCAACACTGCGATCAACAGCATCCAAGAAAGGACAATTTAAAAAATTCACATCTGTTAGATAACGCTCAAGCATCGGCCGTACATCATGATCAGGATCAATATGATCTGATACCTGCTGCGGCCAATAACTGGAAGCCGTATGAGTCTCAGCATAATGAACGGGATACCGCTGTTCATCCACGCTATAGGCTGTTTGCGCTATCGCAATCTGATGAAGATTTGCCAAACACTGAGCATTTCTTGCCGCATCTCTTGCTTTGGATAATGCTGGCAGGAGAATACCAATTAACAATGCAATTATCGATATGACAACTAAAAGTTCTACGAGCGTGAATGCATGTTTACACAAAACACGGCGACTCGATGTTGATACCTCTGCCTGACTAAACATTGGACGACTCCCTTTCTACATTCCTGCAACATGAAACTTTTAACCATTAGTTTTCACAATGCCTGTCTACACTAGTATGATACAGCAATACAATACGCAAAATAGATGATTATATTGACAATATATAGCACAGAAATACAATCATGGTATGTCTTCCAGCCTCATTTCCCCAACAAACACCCAAGTCCAACTCCTCTTTGTAGGAACACACAAACGAGATGAACGCGTTAGAAATCATGCCCATTTTTGCTCAGAACTGATTTTCATCCGACAAGGCACATGTGATGTGAACACCGATAATGGAATGTTGCATGCAAGCCAAGGCGATGTAATTTACATCCCCGCCCGCCAAGTGCATGACCAAGTATCCGATAGCTTCATCGAAACCATTTACTGTGGCTTCACCGGATCACACCGATTGCAAGCTTCAAGGCCACAAGTATTTCATCTTGCAGACACACATTTTGTAAGCACCTGTATGCAACTGTTGGTTCATTCAATCCATCAACAAACGTTCAGCTCAGCCTACAATGCAATCTTCCACGGCGTACTTGAATACCTCAGCAATCTTCTCACTCAAGAACAAGAAGAAAAACATATTCCTTTGCAACTAAAAACCGCGATGCGATATATTAAAGATCATCTTGATCAGCCACTTACCATCGACAAATTGGCTGAAGCCATCAACATGAGTACCAGCAATCTTCATCTGCTTTTCAGAACACATCTGGAAACGAGCCCCATCCGTTACCTACACAATCAGCGTATGCGAGCCGCGGAAACCTGTTTACAATCACCTTACCTATCGATCAAAGAAATCTCTCATATCTGTGGCTATCAGGACGTTAACCATTTCATTCGTAGATTTCGTGAATCGCATGGCCTACCCCCGGGAAAATGGCGAGAACAAAGTCTCGCTATATTCGATTAAAATGAAACATAAAAAACAACGCCTTGCGATCTGCAAAGCGTTGCGAGAATGCCCGTGAGAGGACTCGAACCTCTACCCAGTTGCCTGGACCGCCACCTGAAGACGGCGCGTCTGCCAATTCCGCCACACGGGCTTGTGTGTTTATTGGTAGCGAGCCATTTTAGCCGATGTCACCTGCGATTCAAACCATGACTACAGCGGTAAGCTGGTGTGGATAAGGGCGTGGGAAAACCCGTCTCAAACTACACTTACAATGACTGCACCGTAATATTCGTATTCGAGTAGATACACAAATCGCCTGCAATCGCCATCGCATTACGAACAATCTCCTCCGGCGACTGATCCGTATGTGTCAGCAACGCCCGAGCTGCCGATCGCGCGAAATCACCACCTGACCCAATCCCTAAAACACCATCGGAAGGCTCTATCACGTCACCCGTCCCCGAAACAAGCAGTGACGATTCACGGTCTGCCACAGAAAGCAGCGCCTCCAACTTCCGCAACGCGCGATCAGTCCGCCATTGCTTAGCAAGCTCAACACAAGCGCGTTTCACGTTTGCTGGTGAATCTCGCAAGTGTTCTTCAAACCGCTCTAGCAGTGCAAACGCATCCGCAGCTGAACCCGCAAAGCCGACCAACACACCAGCTTTTTCGGCACCAAGCTCTGGCAGAATACGAACCTTCGTTGCATCCGCTTTTGCAACCGTATTGCCCATCGTCACCTGCCCATCGCCAGCTATCGCAACCTGATTGCCACGGCGTACGGAGAGAACAGTTGTGGATCTGATTTTTGGTTTCTTCATGCTCATTATTGTAGTTGCCTGTTCGTGGATGAGCGACCCCACTCTTCCCTGGAAGTTTGATCACCTCCATATTGGCCGTTCCATCGCCATAAACCCCATTCCCAAAAACTTCCCCTCAACACGGATTTTGCATCGGCACAAACGCATGTGTGCAAAGAGATTATCTAGGTGTTGATCTTTGGTTATTTGAGTTGTCCAATGCCCACAGTAGGTTGATCTGTAGCGATTAGGCAAACACACCGTCAATCTATAAAGGCTGTAACGCGACTAAAAGTGGTTGTTAAAATTTTGCGGACAAAAGTTCTGGCCAATCCGCTCATCCGGGCGATACTTATCCGTGATCAACACGTTCGCCTGTGTTGCATGTCTTTTAGCAACGATCTGTATGCGGCGATCAGCGGGTAATTCAATCAGATTCATAACGCATATTGATGCGCCATATTGCTGAATGATGCCATTTAGCAATCGGGTATACGGTATGCATATAGCCGTCTATCACAAGGAGATCAGGTATGAAGACGCAATCAGGAATAGTTGCTTTAAGTTTGATTTTCAGCGGTTTTTTAGCAGGAAGTACAACCATCCAAGCGGACACCATCATCGGTGACGAATCACATGGCAGAGCCGTTGAATTGATCTATGAACAGTCAACACTAAAAGATTTTGTCGAGCTAACAGATGTTGCCACCGATGCGGTTGGTGGGCTTGGTAAATCAAGTTCAATACTCGAAAATGTCGCGGGTCTTGATCTCATTACTGAAAACCGTTTTGTGTTTGAGGTCAAACTTCCGGACCTTCCAACAGGCGCAACATTCCAGTTTGCGATGCTTGATCTGCGCGTCCATCAATCAGCGGGTTCAGATCTACAACTGTTTTTCGATATTGGTAACGACGGGATTGCAACTGCATCGGAAGCCTTGATTGTACGTGGCAGTTTGTCGCCGGATGCAACGATTATTAGCGGGGGTAGTGGTGAAAACGACGTGCAACGTGACGTATCACTACTGCTGGGCGCGATGTATGCAGGAATGTCGCCGGGTGATGATGCATGGCTGCGCGTCGTTGGCATTGGCAGTGCCCTTGGAAACAGTCCATCAGTCGAGTTAAGTGATGGAGTGGTTTTTTCCAGCCATACGCCAAACCTTGTGGTGGGTTTTGATGCACCCGTCCCAGAGCCCAGCGGGATAATACTGATGGGTTTGGGTGGTGCAGTAATGATGATTCGCCGCAAGAAGCTACACACTTAAAACGCGATACCGGGAATAGAACCTCCGGATAAGGGACGGCTTAGAGAGTTGTAAACCTGTCTCTCCCGAAAGGGTGAGCAGGTTTTTTCGTGGGCGTGTGTGGGCTGGTGGTCGCAGGTATGATGGTGGGATGGATCAAGATTTTGAAGCCAAAGATGCATTTAACGGGGCGGAAGTCGGGCACAAACCCGTGCTCTGGCGGGAGGTAATGTCCTTGCTGGCCCCACAGCCGGGTGAGACCGTCCTCGACTGTACTGCTGGCCGCGGCGGGCACGGCGAAATGCTGACCCGTGCCATTGGAAATGACGGAGCCAAAGGCACTTACATTGGCATGGATGTCGATCCCCTCAACGCCGATTTCGCTCGAAACAGGCTACAAAAAGTCGCCCACCAGCTCGGCGACCACGTGCAAATCAACATCATCAACCGAAATTTCACCGAGATGGATCGGGTTTTGCAGGACCTGAATATCCATGGCACAGATATCATCCTTGCTGACCTAGGCTTCGCCTCGAACCAGATGGACGATGGGGCTCGCGGCATGAGTTTCCGCGAGGACGGCCCACTCGACATGCGTCTCGACACCACCGGCGACGGCGTCACAGCAGCCGAGCTGGTCAACGAGCTAGATGAGACTGAACTCGCCGACGTGATCTACCAATTTGGTGAAGAGCGACTTAGCAGAAGGATTGCACGAAAAATTGTGGAAAAGAGGAAGGATGGTCCGATAGAAAGCACATGCGAGCTTGCCGAGCTTGTGCGCGGATGCTATCCGGGTGGTGGACGTAAAAGTCGGATTCATCCCGCGACACGAACATTCATGGCACTACGAATTGCAGTAAACGGTGAGCTTGCGGCGTTGGACCATTTCTTAGCGACTCTGTCGCGCGAATCAGATCTGGTCAAAGTCGGCGGGCGCGTGGGTGTAATCAGTTTCCACTCGCTTGAAGATCGACGAGTAAAGTTAGCATTCCGCGCGCTCAAACAGCGCGGCGACTGGCAACTTATCAACCGTAAAGTCGTCATAGCACAAGACGATGAATGCAACGATAATCCACGTAGCCGAAGTGCAAAACTGCGTGTGATCAAACGGGTGCGTTAGGACAGCGTGGAAAAAATCAAGCACACAATTTGCAGCGGCAGGTTGGAACAGAATGTGTTAGAATTTTGATGTCGCTAGGATGGCGACGGGCAAAGCATTAACCCTGGACATGGATGGCCAGCCATGACACGTGAAACAAAAGTCGGACTACTTTTTGGTGTTGCCGTAATCCTGTTGATCGGGATTATTGTCAGTGATCATCTTTCGGTAGTGAACGAAGATTCACCCGCCGACGAACAAATGACTCGCCAGTTTGCAGGTGAAGCTGGCAACAGCACGACATCGACGCAAACCAAGCCAAACCCAGACAGCCGCTATTCAAGTGCTGCGGATCTGCCGCGTACCAATGCAAGCCCCACCAACAGAGCACTTCCCGCCGCAAGGCCTTCCTACTACAGTCCAAGACGAACTGCTACCGAACCACAGGCTGTGGATGCTACACGCGCCAATCCGCTACTGGATACGCACCGCAACCCCAGCAACACGCTGGACCTTCGCCAGCCTCGGCCAAGCCTGACCAGCCAGTTCACCAATCTGCCCAAGGCGCAAGCTGTCGAAGGACAAGCCGCACAAAACCAAACTTCAAACACTACCACATCAACAACCGGCCGCTCGCTCAGCCAATCCAGTAGTTTCAAAAATAATCTTCAGTCACGTTCCACCACCTCTGCCCCAGCGGCAAACAACTCATATCAGCAGCGAGTCGCACAGATGCAACAGCGCGAAGAAAAACAAATTCCTACACCTCGCCAACTTACACCCAGTAATAAGACAAATACGCCATCACAGAACATGGCCAACCGCATTAATGGCATCAGTCAGCGCGTCTTAAACAACCCACCTAAAAACAAGCCAGTCGAAAACGCAAGCACTCACGTGATGCACACGGTTAAGTCCAACGAAAACCTCTACCGCATTGCCCAAAAGTACTACGGCAACGGCGACCTTTGGCGGAAAATCGCTAAAGCCAATCCTAAAAATGTGAACAGCGACGGACACGTCCGTTCCGGCATCAAACTGATCATTCCACGCCAGCCCAAAGCAGAATTGACCTTTGTACCCGTCACCAATGAAGGTGCCCGACGTACAGTGGTAACTCCACAAATCCGCCTCAGTGCTTCAAGTGCAAACACTATCAAAGTCTCTCCCGGCGATACGCTCAGTGAGCTCTCGCAAAAACATCTTGGCAGTGTCCGGCACTGGAAGAAACTCCTCCAAGCCAACAAAGACCAGATGCAAAATGCAAGCGACCTGCGTTCGGGTATGACATTGAAATTGCCCGTTATCGCAAACAATACCTCTGCCAGTAGAAACAACGTGATTCAGCGGAACACGATTGCGGAGCTTCGCCAACCCACACGACCCGTAACACGCACCCAAACATATAAAGTTCAAAGTGGTGACAACCTCACTAATATCGCTCTATCACAACTCAAAGATGGCTCGCGGTGGCGAGAAATCTACGAACTCAACAAAGCTACCCTCGACAGCCCCGACAGTGTTAAAGTCGGGCAAACACTCAAGCTGCCCTAAACAGACCGCGCGATAAAGCGGACAAACGTCCCCATCAAGGAGCGTGTGATGTTTTCAAGATTACTTGTGGCGATCATCTGTGCCGCAGCCATCGGAATCGGCCTGCTTGCGCTGCGTCAACAACGTCTTGAAATGATGCACGAAATGACCCGTTTGCACAGCGAGATGGATGTCATCCGCCGAGACATCTGGGAGAAGCAAGTTAAGATCGCTGAAAAAACCGATCCGCAATCACTCAAGGAAGCCAGCGCACGCGCTAACCTTGTCCTTGAACCAGCTACGCCTTCTCCAACCTCCGCAACTGAAAACAACATGCGTGTAGTCAGTGGGGAATGATCAATCTAACACACGGATAGACATCGCACCATCAGGAGCATGCTAGGATGCAGCAGGGACTGTTTGATCATATCGATGATGAGCACGAAGACGATGCATATGACATGGCTAACGGCGATGATATGTGCGAAGAACTTGGGCAGGCGGCTCTCGAAGCCAAAACAAATAACGAATACGACTCAGAGAATGACATCAAAGCTGATGACTTCTACGACACACCAGACCCTGCGAAGTTTGGTTTGTTTGCACGCGCCACCGGCATTGGCAAAAAAGCGCCACCCATGCGCAGTGGTGAACGTGGTGGCGAATCTGAAGGCGCAAGGCGTGTACTTTGGACCGGTCGCGCGATGGTTGGTGCCATAGCAATTCTGTTTGTTGTATTGCTTGGCCGTGTAGTGCAACTACAAATGCGTCCCAGCGAAGACATCGAATCTAGATTGAATAGCCAATTCTCCAAAAAGACATTACTCGAACGGCGCGGGACGATTACTGACCGTAAAGGTCGACCGCTGGCGATCACCAGCGTTGCCAAACGCCTATTCGTCGACTCCAAACTCATCAAGGATCGTGGCGCTTTTAGTCCGACTGTTGCCTACGAGCTAGGCTACGATCCAGTCTGGGTTGAGAAAACGATCTCCAAATACCCTGACGGCAGATACATCGTTCTCGACCAACGAATGAGTGATGAAAAGCTTGAAAAGTACAGTGATCTGAAGCTTGCAGGACTCGCGACGGACAACCGCCTAGTGCGTGATTATCCGCAAGGCAAACTGGCTGGCCAACTGGTCGGGTTTGTCGGTACGGAAGGCGTGGGGCTTGCGGGACTCGAACTGAAATACGACAAGATGCTCAGCGGCGAAGCTGGCAAGTTCAAGTATCTCCGTGACGCCAAGGGCAAGCCGCTCTGGGTTGCAAGCGACTCCTATGAAGGCAATGAGGACGGCAAAGATGTTCGGCTAACCATCGACATCGCTATCCAACAAATTGTCGCGGAAGAACTCAAAAAAACCGTCGATCAACACAACGCTAAAAGCGGCATCATGATCGTGATGGCCCCGATGACTGGCGAGATCCTCGCCATGGTTAACTATCCACAATTCGATCCAAACAAATTCAAAGATCAAAAAACCGAGCAGCAACTCAACCGCGCAGTGACAAATTTATTCGAACCAGGCTCAATCATGAAGCCGATTGTTTGGAGCGGTGTGACGCAACTCGGACGTGTAAAACCAACTGAAAAATTCAATACCTATGAAGGTGCATGGCGTACACCTTATGGCCGACGCATCCGTGACTCTCATCCCAATGGCACACTGGATTGGCAGGGTGTATTGATCAAAAGCTCGAACATCGGTATGAGCAAAGCGGTTGATCGGATTTCCCAAAAAGAGATGTACGAAATCCTGAACTCGTTTGGCTATGGACAAAAAACAGGCAGTCGCCTCCCCGGTGAAATTGAGGGCAAGCTCAACCCACTTAAAAATTGGAACAAAAATTATTCAAAACACTCACTCTCGTTCGGCCAAGAGATTGGTGTCACCGGCTTACAGATGGTGCGTGCCTACAGCGCGATCGCCAATGGTGGACTTCTGCTCACGCCACGCATCACCATGTCGAACGAAACCAGTACTGGTGACTTCCTCCAACAGCGCGTTCTGAGCAGCGGGGTTGCGGAATTCACCCGCGAAACCATGCGACGACAAGTCCAAGAGGGCGGCGGAGGCAAAGCGGACTCCGATATGTACGAAATCTTTGGCAAAACAGGCACCGCTCAGTTGGTCAATCCCGGCAAAGGCTATTTTGAAGACCGATATATGAGTTCATTCGTAGGTTGCGCACCACTCGATCAACCGAGGCTTGTGGTCGGCTGCTTTGTAAAAGATCCAGATAAAAGCATTGCTCACTATGGCGGGTTGGTCAGCGCCCCCGCTGTACGTGCGGTTATCGAGCGAACACTTCTCTATATGGGTGTTCCACCAAAGGGCGAAGCTACGGATGAGGCTGTACTACAAACCGTGATGAACGGCGGCTAAACCTTTTATTCACAATATTTGTGACATGACACAGCAAGGGAAATCACTTTCTCTCGTACTCGGCCACTTTCCTGCTGATGTGGTGTAAGATATGCCTACGAACACCGCAACCGCGGTTTGGTTGCCTGATTGTCACGATGATTTTGAACAAAGGAAACGAGCGTGAAGCGCACACCTTTTTATAAGTACATGAACGAGAACGGGGCGAAATTTGTGGATTTCGCGGGATGGGAAATGCCGGTATCCTTCGGCTCGGTGATTGAAGAACATAACCAGGTACGCAACAGCGGTGGATTGTTCGACGTGTCTCACATGGGGCGCATTAACATTAAAGGTCGTCATGCGCGACGGTTTCTTGAACGACTGCTCACACGCCGCATCTCGGATATGAAAGAAAATACCTGCCGGTACAGCCTGATCTGTAATGAAGATGGTGGCGTACTGGATGATGTTTTGATCTATCGTTTTGAAAGCCATTGGATGCTGGTCGTAAATGCATCAAACCGCGAAAAGCTACTAAAGCATTTTGATGCAATCAAAGGTGATTTGGTGGTAAAGATCGATGACGTGACCGAATCAACGGCCATGGTCGCAGTACAAGGACCGAAGGTGATGGACATGATCGGACAGTTCTCGAAGGAAGTCCCAAGTCTGAAGAACTACACCTTCTGCCAGAAGAACTTACTAATTTTGAAGATGACGATTAGCCGTACGGGGTATACAGGTGAAGATGGCGTCGAGGTTATCCTCGGTGCAAATATGGCAAACATGGCCGTAAAACTGCTACTTAAAGATCAAAGCGATAACGCTACGGTAAAACCGTGTGGTCTTGGCGCGCGGGACACGCTGCGTATGGAAGCAGGCATGCCGCTCTATGGCCATGAACTCGATGAGCAAACCAATCCGCTAGAGGCGGGTCTGGGTTTTGCGGTGAGTCTGAATAAAGATGAAGACGAACGCGGCGAAGTGTTTGTCGGTCAGGACGCAATCAAGAAAGCCAAAGCTGAGGGACTGAAAAAGAAATTGGTTGGCTTGAAAATCGAAGGCAAACGCACACCACGTCAGGGTATGAAAATTGTAAATGGTGATAGCGAGATCGGCACTGTCACCAGCGGCTGTATGTCACCGACGTTTGAGCAGCCGATTGCCATGGCCTATGTGAAACCTGAGATTAAAGCAGGCAGCAAGGTCCAAATCGATCTCGGCTCGGCTCAAGTTGAGGCGGAAGTTGTTGCCCTACCCTTCTACAAGCGCCCCCTCGATAGAGTACCGGAATAGCGTACAAATAATCAGAACTTATGAATTACGCAGCGGCTAAATGGTCGCTGTTTTTTTGCATCGGTATGTTGATCGTAAAATCACGGTCGCTATCCGCTGCTGCGGTGATTAGAATGCTAACATGAGTCAAACCCAACAAGTTGTCGGCGTGCAGTATGACATCGCCTGGGAGAAACCTGCGGAGAACGTGCAGACTGCCGGGAAGATACTGGAAGATTTTGCGCAAGAAGGGAAGTTAAAGGAAGGTGCACTGGTGGTTTTGCCGGAGATGATGGGAAGCGGTTTTACGTTGAAGGTGAATAGGGCTGAGGAAGGCGAAGCGCGGATCGTCGAGACGTTTTTGATAGAAAAAGCAAAACAGTACGGTGTCTGGATGCTCGGCGGCGTGGTACGGCGAGGCGCGGATCGCAAAGGGCTGAACCAGTGCGTGGTGTTTGATCCGAATGGGATTGAAGTTTGTCGGTATACAAAGATTCATCCATTTTCGTATGGTCAAGAAACTGATTTCTATGCCAAAGGTAAAGAAGTTTATGTATTCAAATGGGGCGGCGTGACGGTCTGCCCACTGATCTGTTACGACGTGCGCTTCCCGGAAATCTTTCGGCATGGTGCAGCGCAAGGCGCGGAACTGTTTACGGTGATTGCGAACTTTCCAAAACGGCGTGTAAAGCACTGGGTGACACTCAATCAAGCACGCGCGATTGAAAATCTTGCGTATGTAGTTGCGGTAAACCGAATTGGTCTTGATCCATTCCTTGGTTATCCAGGTCGCAGCATGGTCATTGATGCACGCGGTGAGATCATGGCCGATGCGCAAGATGAAACTGGTATCATCAGTGCCGAAATCGACCTAGATGATCTGGCAGAATACCGCGGGCGTTTTCCAGCATTGAAGGATATGCGAAATGAATTCTTGGGGCTTGATACTTAGTCGTACACACAACCCAATCAAACGATCATAAAAAGCCACACGCAACGGTGTGGCTTTTTATTTTGTCATCATACATGCTGACTTTACGCCGATTGGCGCTTGGACATTTGCTGCCTTGCGCGGATGGCAGCGAAAGGGCGGTCAGAATTCATCCGGGCGCCGAGCTTCTTGATCGCTTCAATCTCGATCTGACGAACGCGCTCACGGGTCAGGCCGATCTGCCCGCCGATTTCTTTGAGCGTTAAAGGTTCGTTGCCATCAAGACCGTATCGCAGCCGAAGAATCGTCGCCTCACGGTCATCAATCGCTTCGAGCAAGACGGAGATCGTGTTCAGATCATCGTCGAGTAGCACCTGCTCGTCCGGTGCAAGATGGCGCGTATCTGAGATCATCTCAGAAAGTGAAGGCGCATCATCATCGCCGCCGGAGCCGTTCTGCGCGGGGCGTTGTGCAGCCCGTACCGCCTTCTTAATAATCTTAATTTTCTTGGCTGGCAGTTCCATGTACTCTGCCAACTCTTCAATCGTCGGCGTACGGCCAAGCTCTTCCTCAAGCTCACGTGAAGCGCGTTTCCACTTGGAGATCAATTCCACCATGTAGGCGGGGATGTGGATGGGCTGCACCGCATTGATGAGGGCGCGTTTGATGGCTTGCTTGATCCACCAACAGCCATAGGTCGAAAAACGCGCCCCTTGATCGGGATCGAATCCTTCAACCGCGCGAAGTAAACCGATGTTGCCTTCCTCGATGAGATCCTGCAACGGGAGCCCGCGGTTGTTGTAGCGTTTGGCAATCGCAACCACCAAGCGTAAGTTCGAGCGGATCATGTGCTCGCGTGCTTCGGGACAGTTGTCGTTGATGATCCGGCGGGCGAGCGCCTTCTCTTGATCTGCAGTGAGCAATGGCGATTCGTCAATCTGTTTGAGATAGAGTGCGAGTTCGCTTTTGAGCTTGCTTGAAGCCATATAAATGATTCCCGTTTCAGCAGCTCAGCACACTAGGTGTCTGAGGGGAATAGCGATTTGCTGTTCCTGGATCTGCTGGCTTTTCTCCGATCCGTGCGTTTGGCCGCTGGCGTCCGTACCGCTGTCTGCTTTGTCTTGGGCAGAAAGGCGCGGCGGCTCTCTATCTACATTTCGGCGAGGCAGCGGTGGTGCATAAGAGCGAAAACGATGCGGCCCAGAGATGGTGTGCGGAGTTTATCGGCCTTGCGGATTATGCCGGTGAGTACAAAATTACTGCCCTCACAATCGGCTCTAATACCGTGCTACCATGGATCGAACTGCGGGTTCTGCCGGGCATGAGAAGATGATCGTGTCCGGTGTGATGCCGTTTAAGTCACAAAACCAACTTGCAGTTAATGGGATTTCTGGAAAAGATCTCATCGCTCAAACCAGTTGGATATGGGAGGAATGGCAGGATAAGATGATCACTATGAAGATCATTCTTGTGAATCCCAGAGGATTTTGTGCGGGCGTCAATATGGCGATCTCGACGGTCGAAGAGGCCTTGAAGATCGTGGGGACGCCGCTGTATGTTTATCACGAAATCGTGCATAACCGCCATGTCGTAGAGCACTTCAAGGAGCAAGGCGTGGTGTTTGTCGACGGTATCGATGAGGTCCCGCCGGATTCAACGATCATCTTCAGCGCTCATGGCGTAAGTCCCGAGGTTCGCAACGCTGCCAAGGCGCGCAACTGCACCATGATCGACGCAACCTGTCCGCTGGTAACCAAGGTCCACATGGAAGCAATCCGCTACGCCAAGCAGGGCTACAAGTTGTTACTGGTCGGACACGCTGGCCACGATGAAGTCGTCGGCACCGTTGGTGAGGCACCCGATGCATTTTCCATCGTCGAAAGCCCGGAAGACGTCGAGAAACTACCGTTTACCACCGAGGAACAAGATCAACTTGTCTACCTAACCCAAACCACGCTCAGCATGGATGATGCAAACATCATCATTGATGCGATCAAGAAACGCTACCCCGGTATCAAAAAGCCGCCAAGCGAAGACATTTGTTACGCAACGACCAACCGACAAACTGCCGTCCGCGCTCTCTGCGAACAATCAGACCTTGTACTCGTTGTTGGTTCCAAGAATTCTTCCAATAGCGTCCGCCTTACTGAAATCAGCGAGAACACCGGGACGCCTGCTTACCTCGTTGATGACAAAACCGAAATGGATCATTCTTGGTTCGAGGGGGTTGATTCGTTGCTACTGACTGCTGGCGCCAGCGCTCCTGAACACTTGGTTCGTGAGATCGTCGAAGAACTGGTGGCAAAATACGGCGGCGAAGTCGAAGAATCACACGTGGTCGAAGAAGATGTTCACTTCAACCTCCCACGTAGTCTGCGTGTGCTTCAGGAAAGCTGTAGCTAAATCCCCCCCGGAAGTAAATCACGTCGCCAGAGGATCTGCGAAAGCATCAACTAAACGATAAACAAACAGCGGCCAACCGGTCGCTGTTTTTACATGCATCCCAATCATTTAATCATCCATTAGATCAAGCAGCTATTGATCACGTGTGTACTCAATATCAAGCTGAAAGGTTTCCTTCGGCTTCTTCTTCTGCAATTGCTTGTCGAAATCAAATAAAACCGAAGGCGGTTTCCTGTCGGAATAATCTAACAAATACAACCGCAAATACGCCTCTGTTTCGTGGAAATACATCTCTGCCTGCCCCGGCAGTTTTGGACGCATCACTGGCGCAACCCGCGATGAAGAAAACGTCTTAGGATTAGAAATACGAGATGTGATCACCGGCGTGCGAAGCTCTGCATCTAAAAAATCTATCCCTGCGGGCAAGCCCGTCTCAGGATCAAGGTAATACCGCCACCCACCTTTGAGCACAGCAATCTCCCCTACAACCGGGCCTGTTTCAACTGGAACCTTGACATACTGACGTGGCAATGTGATCACTGCATAGCCATTCACTTTCTGAATAGCTGGCTCCGGCGCATCATCGGTAAGCACTGGTATCTTGCGCAGCCCTAAAAGATGCGTCACCTCATCTGGCTGAATAGGAATGTTTTGAAGCTCAAACGTTTTAGGCAACCCCGCATAGCGGTTGTACCCCCAAAAAAGATGATCGTTGTGCAGATCGAATAGCCAATACTTTTCCGCATTGGTCCCCGCCCAGAATATCTCAATCCCAGCTTTTGAAAGCACCAACGTCATATTATCCGGGGAAATAAAGAAAAACTTCCCACCACCATCCTCGGTTTTCTTATTACCTTCGTCGTCAACATATTTGATCTGAAAATCAACGCCAGCCCGCAAGTTACTGATCTTCTCAACATTGGCGTTATACCGCGCGACCAATGTCTCATAGTCCGGCCACTCCGTGGGAGCACTGATCCGCGGCGGTAATAATTTATCCTGTTCCGGGATAATCGGCTGTGTATTACAAGCTGATAGCACAGCGCATCCCACAACCAGCAGCAACATCACCCAATGGTTTCGACGCATCTCCATACGCTCATCCTTTAGCGATTAATGGCCTTCCTCTTCATCGGCTTTTTCAACATCAAACCAGTATAGGCAACTTTGCCCCTCGCCAAAGCATTAAATGGGATCGTTCCCTCACCACTACACAATTGGGATGCAATCACCCACTCGTTCGCGCGACGCAACATGGATCGGCACGCCATGATGGTCACGATGTGTCATCTCTGCCAAACCCGGCGTATTATTATTCCCGGACAGATGCGCCAGCATCACCCACTGCAAATCTTCGCCATGATCGGTGATCAGCTCAGCGGCTTCAAAATTCGACAGATGCCCGCGCGGCCCGGCAATACGGCGCTGCGTATGGATCGGATATCCCGATCGCTCAAGCATCTCCGGATCAAAATTTGATTCAATGATACACGCATCAAGTGTCGGGATGATGACCGACAGTTCTGCAAACGCGTGCCCCAAATCCGTGAACAACCCCAGCCGTTTTCCGTCTGCTTCAATCACAAAACACGTGCCATCCACACAGTCATGTTGCGTCGGGATCGCGTGAATCCGAACATGATCATGACCTTTCGGCGAAAACGAATCGCCCGCATGAAAATGCGTCACACGGCTGATCTCACCCAGATCAAATTTCATCGTCGCATTCAATAATGTGTGCGGCGTGATATGAATCGCATGCCCGAACTTTCGGTGATAAACCCCTGCCTTGGCAACATGATCCACATGCTCATGCGAGATGATCAGCGCGTCAATGGCATGAATGTCGATGCCGTGCTGCGCAAGCCGCGATTGTGCCTGTTTCCCTGATATCCCTGCATCAAACAACAACCGCACCCCTGCTGTCTCAACATAGATGGCATTACCGTTGGACCCGGATTGAAGTGAGATCACTTTCATGACTTGGCCTGCCACCTAAGCACGGATTAAAAGTCTGCGTTCAATACATCGCCGAGTTGTACTGTCACCTGCTCGATTTTCTTTTCGTCCAGCTTCGGGTCGATCAACTCGATGGTGTTCCCCTGATCCCATTTCCCGAGCGGCCCCTTCTTCACATCAAGCTTCGGCGTGAGCAACCACAATTCCTGCTCAACCGTTTCGCCGTCCTGAGTCTGAACTGTCCGCTTTTCCGCCGCGTCATAGCGCAACAACTTCTTACGCATCAAGATCAAAGCCAGCACATACCGGAACGCAATCTTATCTTCATCTTCCGTAATCCCCAGCTTCTTCAACATCTCCATCAGCACCGAATTATCAACGAACTGCCGCTTCTTCTCGTTCGGCTCCGGCACCGTCGTCTTCCAAAATCCGAACAAATGATTCGGGCGATTCCCCTTCTCCCAAACTTCCTCCGAAACATCCAATCGCTTTAGCCCAAGCGCAGATTTTACCTTGTCGGTCTTAGCAAGTTGCTCCATCTCCTCAGCCGTCAACTCTACAAGCGTCGCATAATAATGCTCGCCCGGTTCAAGTTCACGGTCGTTAAAAGCACACCGACCGGTCGGCCGTTCAATATCGTATGTTGTAGAATTAAATTGACTCATCCATTGTGTCCATACAGCGAGCCTCATGCTCGCGAGGTTTCTGAGCAGCCACCCGGCCCTGCAAGGCGCCGCCCGTTCGGCCCCTGAAAGCCTATATTTTAGGACATTTTGCGGCCTGATGCGCGTCTGGATTGACATAAAAAACCGGCCTTGATCGGCCGGCGTGAGGAGTTCAGTGTTTACTGTAGTTTACTCAAGATCGAGCCCAAGCTGTCGAGCCGCGCCGATGGAGGTCTGGTTGATCAGTGCTGCAATCGTCGTCGGGCCAACGCCACCCGGCACCGGCGTGATCATCGATGCGTTCTTCGCGCAAGCTTCATAATCGCAGTCGCCGATGTTGCCCGGGTTGTAGCCCGCATCAATCACGATCGCGCCGGGCTTTACCCAGTCGCCTTGCACGAAGTTCGGTCGGCCTACCGCCGCCACAATAATATCCGCTTGCTTTACCAAGCCCGGCAAATCCGTGGTCCGCGAGTGACAAATTGTCACCGTGGCATGACGTGACAAAAGCATCATTGCCATCGGCTTACCCAAGATCGGCGAACGCCCAATCACCACCGCATGCTTCCCGTTGCAGTCAATGTCATACGCATCAATTAAATCAATGATGCCTGCTGGTGTTGCACATCCAAACCCCGGCAAGTCAAACGCCATCGCGCCAAACGACGCAATCGTCACACCATCAACATCTTTCGCTGCGGGGATCGCTTCAAAAGCTGCCCGCTCATCAATCTGTGAAGGAACCGGGTGCTGCAAGAGAATGCCGTGTATCGCCGGGTCATCACCCAACTCTTTTATCTTCGCAAGCAATTGCTCGGTTGTTGTTTCTTCCGGCAATTCCACCTTCATCGACTTCATACCCACTGCTTCACAGCGTTTCCGCTTCATGCGCGTATAAGTCACCGATGCGGGGTCGCTGCCAACCAGCACCGTCACAAGACATGGCGTCACGCCGGTCTTCTCAATGATCTTCTTCACACGGTCGGCCGCCTGCTGCTGAACCTCCGCAGAAACCTTCTTGCCGTCAATAATCGTGGGTGTATTCATGCGGTAAATTATACGAAATCTCTTCCGAACTGTCCTGCCAGCCACTTGCCGAAGCACTTAAAACCCAGTGCAATCTCAGCCAATCTACATCGCTTCATTCTGCAGCAAACCTACCCGCGGTTGGTCGGTCCAATCCTCGCGGAGTAAACTGTGAACATGAAAGCATCAATCATTTCCATAGGCGATGAACTGATTCTCGGACAAACCGTCGATAGCAACAGCGCTTGGCTCAGCGGCGAACTCGCTCAAATGGGCATCATGACATCTCTTCATCTGACCGCCGCGGACGAGCTAGACGATATTGTGCGCGTACTTGCATGGGGGTGTGAACATACCGACCTTGTTCTAGTTAGCGGAGGATTAGGTCCAACCGATGACGATCTGACACGCGATGCACTCGCCAAACTCCTCGGCACCAATCTCATCCAAGACGACACTCAAAAAGCTCGCCTCGAAGCCTTCTTCGCCAATCGCAATCGGCCAATGTCTCCACGTAACCTCGTGCAAGTCACTCACCCTGTTGGCAGCACCATGATCACAAATACCAACGGTACTGCTCCCGGCATCCATGCCACACACAACGGCGTACAAGTCTTTCTCATGCCCGGTGTTCCCAGCGAGATGCGCACCATGTTTAACAGCGTCATCAAAACAATGATTCACCCCGACGATCAATCACCTCGCGCCATCGTCACCGGTAAGATCAATACCTTCGGTATGGGCGAATCCGATGTTGCTGTGATACTGGACGACTTGATGACACGCGGCAAAAACCCCCTCGTTGGCACAACGGTCACGGCCGGCATCTGCTCAATCCGAGTCCGCGGCGAATATGCCAATACAACCGAAGCTTCTGCCCAAGTTGAATCTATCATGCAACAGGTTGAACAGAAAATGGGCACACTTGTATTCAGTCGTGGCGATACCACGCTCGAGCAAACAGTCGTTGACGAACTGCTCGCGCAACACAAAACTCTCGCTACCGCTGAGTCATGCACCGGCGGTCTCATCGGCAAACTCATCACCGATGTTCCCGGCAGTAGTGCTGCCTATGCCGGTGGATTTGTCACCTACTCAAATGCCATGAAGTCATCACTGTTGAATGTGCCAACCAATACGCTCGATAAGCACGGAGCAGTTTCCGCTGAGACCGTCCAAGCAATGGCCCTTGGTGCGATCCAACAAACCGGTACCGATCTCGCTATCTCGGTCTCTGGCATCGCTGGACCCGATGGCGGCACTTCAGACAAACCAGTCGGCATCGTCTGGTTCGGCATCGCCACTCGTAAGAAAACACATATCCGGACGATCACCGGAGTTGCTCACTTGCTTGGCGACCGAAAAAAAGTACGCGATCGAGCCGCCAAGCTTGGTTTGCAAGCCGTTCGACTGACCCTGCTCAATGAACCGATAGAACTAATAGGCTGGCTTGGCTCGCTGCAGGAGACCAAGCATCCGATTGAGACAAAGTGAACAAACGGCGCGACTGGGGTATGATCATGCGCTAGAATTTGTTGAGTGCCGCTGATGCATGCGGCACGGAATAAGGTTTGATTTGTTATGCAGGAAGAACTGGACGCACTTGAACAGCATGTCGTGCCCGACGGCCGCATCGATATGCACAACCACTCCTTACCAGGTGTGGATGATGGGTGCCGTACCGTCGAAGAAAGCGTCATACAGATTCAGGAACTGATGCAACACGGCTACGTTGGTGCAATCTGCACGCCACATATCTGGCCAGAAATGTTCCCCGGGAATTCCAAAGAGCATATTCAAATCTGGACCGATGCACTCCGAGATGAACTGTCGCAGCGTGACATTGCCTTCGAACTTTGGACCGGCGGCGAAATTCGTCTGCACAAAAAAGTTATCGATGAATGGAAAGCTGATGGCGTCATCACACTTGCAGACTCTAACTACGTGCTAGTAGATTTCTGGGAAGCCAAATGGCCCCGCTGGGTCAACAAAGCTTTTGAATGGCTCCTCACTGAAGGCTATACACCAATCCTCGCACACCCCGAACGCCTTGGTGATTACAAAAAACTCGACCAGCAACTCGAAGTATGGATGACACAAGGCGTGCTTCTGCAAGGCAACTTCAAATGCTTCACCGGCGAAGAAGGCTATCTCGCCGATGTCCGCATCCGCAAGTGGATGGAAGAAGGCTGGTACACGTTCCTTGCCATGGATGCCCACGCACCCGACAGTATGATGGGCCGTATCGACGGCTTCGATATCGCCATCGCAACCTACACGCAATCCGTCATCGACGAACTCACCATGGTTCGCCCGCGTGAGATGATCCTCGGCCTGGAAATGAAGGCTAAATAAAGATCATACTAGCCACCAGCTTTTCCCAAACACCGTGAGCATCACACTATGAACCGCCCCGTGATCACACTGCTCACCGACTTCGGCCACCGCGACACCTACGTCGGCCAAATGAAAGGTGTCATCGCGCACATCTGCCCTGCCGCAAACGTCATCGATCTCACACATGATGTTCCACCTCAGAATATAGCCTACGGCGGATACTTTCTCGCCGATGCGTTGGACGCTTTCCCAACCCATACCATTCATATCGCGGTCATTGATCCCGGTGTCGGCAGCAAACGCAAAGCCATCGCCATCCAAACAAGTGATGCTATTTTCATTGGCCCTGACAACGGGCTTTTTACTGCTGCCCTTCAAAACAAACGTATCATCAAAATCGTCGAACTTAGTCAGCCAGATTACTGGTTCGGCAGCAGTTCTACTTTCCACGGCCGCGACATCTTTGCAGCAACCGCTGCACACCTAGCTGCGGGCATCCATCTCTCCGCACTCGGTGATCCTCTGCAACAATACATCACATTAGATCTCCCCCAGCCAACCACACACAACAGCACACTCACCGGTCATGTTATTATGATTGATCGCTTCGGTAACCTTATCACCAATATCCACCGCAATATGCTCGAACAGTACATCCTCGCACATGGCGACCGCATTGCCTTAACCTGTGGTCATGTACAAATTATCTCCGGCATCCAATCCACTTTCTCCGATGTCTCCGAAGGGGAACTTGTGGCCTATATCGGCTCATCCATGCGACTAGAAATCGGCTTGCGAAATGGAAGTGCCGCACAAGAACTCGATCTCATCTGCGGCAGCATAGCTACAATCACAAAGCTGTAATCTAGATATTAATATTCATTTGTGTTAATCTTTTGCTATGCTCCCTGTTTTAAGCATTATTACGCCCATCTATAATGGCGAACGGTTTATTGACCGCTATTCTCATTCACTTCTGCGCATTGATCCAAAGAATCGATATAAAGTCGAAATCATACTTATTGATGATGGATCGACTGACAATTCTTTGAACCGCATTAGGCAATATGAAAGTGAGCAAGAGGGGTTTAATAGCATAACTGTAATACATCAAGAAAATGGCGGATCGGCTGCTGCGAAGAATACCGGTCTCAATCAAGCTGTTGGTAAATGGATACTATTCCTTGATGTCGACGATGAACTTGCAAATGATCCTATGGATAGTGTAATGGACGCACAACAAGAAACCTGCCTCTTATACCCTGTCGAAATTATAAAGAATGGCTTAAAACACAAACGATTCAACCCACCAAATATAAAACAGAGCAAATTATATGATCTGTTTACCGCACAAAATCCGCTCACACAATCATCGATCATCTTTAAAAAAGAAACTCTCATCAAATATTTTGATATTAACAAACGTTATCTTGAAGACTGGCTTTTCTGGCTGAAAAACTTGAGGATCTTTGATCATTATAAAATAATACACAATCACACTATCGCATTGATTCATGCACATGATGAAAATAAAAGTAGCCAGTATCGCCAAATCGGAGTATATCGCTCAATGATCGCTAAAGAAATTCTCGATACAAAAAACATTTCTTTGACAGCAAAACAAAAACATAATCTCATCATTCAATATCGGATCGGTAGAATTCTGAGCCACAATGAAAAGTCATACAGAGACTTTTTTCGTTATCCATGCAATACCAGTTTATGGTTTAAACTTCTGATCTATTCGTTTTTCTATAAATCATTTAAACAATTCGATTATTACCAAAGTCACGAAACGGAACTATGAAAGTTATACCGCAAAAGATCATACGTTAGAACGCAAACGGCCTAAAATGCATGCGTTTAATCACTGCAAATGCTAGAATAGATGACCAAATTGATGCAGATACTGCAGTTGCAATAGCTGCCCCAGTCATACCTAAAATAGGGATCAAAAGAATGTTCAACACAACATTAAGTAGTGTTGCAATAACCAAACCATAAGCTGCAGCATAGTGATGACCTGTCATCAACAAAATACTATCTACCGGCCCAAGTGCGAGTGTCATAAACTGCCCTACCGCTAAAATTAGCAATGGCACATACCCCGCATGAAACCCTTCCCCAAAAACACCAAGAATCACATAGCCAAAGCTCACCAACACTGCCAATGACAGTACTGACCACAACAGTAACAATCGCGATGATGATCGCACCACTCGCTTAAGTTTCTCTCGCTGATTCTGCGCATGATGCTGCGCGATTAGACCTGCAATCACTGGATTAATGGTAAGTGCTCCAAACCGAATAAATTCGGCAATTCGACTTGAAACCGCATAAATCCCCGCGTCATCTGCTGTCTTGAAAAGACCAATCATAATGATATCTGCCCGCGTGTTCAGCAAAGTCATGGATGCCAGAAACATCATTGGCAAAGCCACCCTTAACCATTGCGGCAAATCATATTCACCTCGCACACCCTTCATTTCGCGTGGCAAATATTTTAAGCAATAAATAGCTGACAATCCCGCCACCCCAAAAGCGCTCACTGACGATGCTGTAACTGCTACCGTTCCCGTCGCATAAGCCTGCCCATAGACAATCACCAGCACGATAAAAATCATGATCGTAAACAGAGGTTGGCAGATGAACATCGGAATCTGTGCATGAAGCGGTTTTTTTAACCCCAACAGCACTCCATGCAAATGAAATGCCAGTGCTCGAAACGGCACCACCGTCATCCCGATCAGAACTGCGGTCAACAACACCGGCTTAAAGTAGTCACCAAACCACAAAAACATTGCGCCGGCCAAAATCCCTGCGCACATCACTGTTGCTAAAATAAGCAACAGCGTCGATCCGCGTACCAAACCTTGCAGCTTCCCCCAAGCACCGTTTGCCAAATGATACGCCACATCGCGCATCGCAAGCTTATCCATCCCCAACATACTGAACACCACAATCACTTCAATCCACGCCCATGCAAAGTTATATGCCCCAACGCCCCGCTCACCCGCGATTCGCGCCAACACCAAATTCAACAGTAACAGTAATGCCGCACCAATCGCATTGACCACCGCTACCCCCGATACGCGAGGCAGCAAGTGCGGTTTACTGGATGATATTGGTGTTTCCGGTGATTCCATAAATTCGATCTAACCCATGAATAGACAATTAGCCGATCTATCGTATCAATCTTCGCACCAGCTTCCAATAAACCGCCATAATAGGTGATGCAACTCGCCGCAGTAACCATGGCGAACCCGAAGGGATCTCGATCTCACTCACCGCATCTCTCAGCAACACACCATCCGAAATTTTGCGTCTTCCCTGTGTGAATTGCCTTGAAACAAGGCAATTCCTCGCATTCTTTGGCAACAAAAAGTAGGCGTATCCTCGCAATTTATCCCCTAATCGACCGACCATCACCGAGAATATCAATTGCCCAAATTCCATGAAGATCAGTATCGGTAAGAGCAATAACAATGTCACCCATCGGTAGCAACTGAGCATGAGCAGCCAGCGATTGCGTTCCAGATAGTAGTAGTATTTGTACGGCGCATTTGCGATGTACTTGTGATAGATCTTGGTATCCGGACAATAATAGTTCTCATAACCAACAAGCCGAATCTTCCAACCCAATTCCGCATCCTCAAGATACATGAAGTATGTTTCATCAAACAAACCGACTAAACGAAGCACATCTGTACGGATCATCACGCAACACCCTGATGCAAACGCAATCGCGCGCGGCTGGTCATATTGTCCCTGATCGATCTCGTCGTAGCCGGTCATCATACCGAAGCCAAGGTAATGCGAACGGTTCCCCACCGTGTTGAAATGATCTGGCTTATCATGCAACATGATCTTCGGCTGCACCGCGCCGGCTTCTGGATGCTCATGCATGAAAGTGACCAACGGCAAGAGCCAATTTTCTGTCACGGCAGTGTCTGTGTTGAGCAGCAAGACAAAATCTACATCTGCATAATGAGATTGAATATGCTCCCAACCAAAATTGTTTCCGCCAGCGAAACCTTTGTTTGGATCAAGTCGAACCACATCTACGAATGGATATTTTTCCCTCGCATACTCGCTACTACCATCAGTCGAAGCATTGTCGACCATAACAATGGTTTGTTTTACTTTCGAAGAAGCGCATGATTGCAATGAAGTAAACAAATCATCGAGATATTGCTTACCGTTATAGCAAGTGATGAGAACCGCAACATGCGGCAACCGAGATGATGATTCGGATGGATTTGACATGATGAGTATCGTGCGGACAACCGCTATACGGAGGATTCATCTTCCGGATTTGATTGATTGAGATCAAGATCTTGACCGCGTTCGGCGCTATGGATTCCCTGCTTCTCCTGCAAAATCGAAACCATCTGTGACAGCGTTGTAATCTTGCGTTCCTGCACAGAAACAATCGACAGCAACGAGAATGTGGTCATGATGAAGTACATACATGCACACAATACCAGCAGTGTTGGCTTCTCGATTTCAAGCAAATCCGAGAAAAACACAATCCCATTGGGCCAAAACGTCAACACCAAAAACGGCAAACCCGTCAGAAGAAAAAGAAGAACGTAACGCTCTTTCAACCGCTGAGCGCGGAGTGATCGTATCGTCAACACGACCAATAACACTGCAAACGCAAAGAGGATCAAGGTGCGGATCATGTGTGATTGATCCTTTCCTTCGGCCAAGGGTTTCGAATCGTTGTCAAGATGATCGCGAAGCCAACCTTAATCACGTAAAACATCCCATCCAAAAACGAGATCGACGACGTACCTGTTTCACGCTGCTTCATATCCACAGGTACTTCTTCAACAACATAGCCCGCGCGATGCAATGCTACAATAACTTCCGGCTCCGGATAATCTTCTGGATACCAATAAGCGAATGATCGTAGTACGCTCTTGTTAGCTGCTCGAAAACCTGAGGTACAATCGGTAACGCGCTGCCCACCAGTAAGCAGACGTATCAATGAACCGAGTAACTTAATCGCTGAACGTCTTGATTTAGGAGCACGGTAAGCGCCCGACTCTGGCAAGAATCGTGAACCGATCACTAGGTCAGCTTCACTAGCTGTCATATGATCAATAAGTTTACTAATTTGATCTGGGGGATGCTGTCCATCCCCGTCAACTTGGATCGCGATATCAAAATGATTGTTCGCAGCAAACCTATAGCCAGTCTGCACCGCACCACCAATACCAAGATTGAACGGCAAACGAATCGCGGTCACACGATCATGCTTAGGCACACTCGCATAAGTTGCATCTACCGACCCATCATCTACCACCAACACA
Organism: Poriferisphaera sp. WC338; assembly: GCF_050931845.1. Classification (GTDB taxonomy): domain Bacteria; phylum Planctomycetota; class Phycisphaerae; order Phycisphaerales; family Phycisphaeraceae; genus Poriferisphaera. The sequence goes on along the minus strand of NZ_CP194516.1, from coordinate 921,990 downwards.
TGTAACACCGGTGACGCCTTTATAATCTTAGTCACTACTTCTGCAATTGAACCGGCCTCGTTGTAAGCAGGTACAATCACCAACACGCGAAGTTCGCCGCCTGGCTTATCTAATCTGCCATCTCCAGATTGTGCTTGTATGCTACTCATGAGCCGAACTTTTCCGGTACCCTGCCCTCTCAATGATTCAAAAAAATGATTCCTAGAAAGTCAGTATTGCCAACAGATTACGATTAATCAAGTCTGGCGTGAAATCAATCATGCCACACCGGTTATACGCACCATAACTGGGATTTGATCACGCTACGACCAAATTCTGAGCAACAGCACAACCTCCCAGCCCACAAAAAAAAGAGCGCCGTGCAGGACGCCCTAATTTTGCGTTTTTTTCTCAGCGTTTTAGTGCGGCATCGGGTGCTTCGCACACATCGCTATAACGTCCTTGTTCACCTCAGCAGCAGCAGCGCCGTTGGATGCAAGCACGCGATCGATCATGCCGGCCACTTCGCGAATATCTTCTTCTTTCAAACCGCGCGTGGTAAGAGCTGGCGTTCCAAGACGCAAGCCGGAGGTCACTTTCGGTGGACGCGGATCATAAGGGATACCATTCTTGTTGGTGATGATGCCAGCTTCTTCAAGCCAAACTTCCGCTTCAGCACCAGTCAGGTTTTCGTCTTTCGGGCGAAGGTCGACAAGCATCAGGTGGTTGTCGGTTCCACCCGAGCAAAGGCGGTAACCGTGGCCAGTGAGTGCTTCCGCGAGCACCTGCGCATTCTTCACAACCTGTTGTTGATAGGTTTTGAACTCTGGCTTGAGTGCTTCACCAAAGGCAACCGCCTTCGCTGCAATTACATGCATCAGTGGGCCACCCTGCGAACCGGGGAACACACGGCGGTCAACCATCTTCGCCACTTCAGGATCATTGGAAAGGATCAAACCACCACGTGGGCCACGCAGCGTTTTGTGTGTTGTCGTCGTGACAATGTGTGCATGCGGGAAGGGTGAAGGGTGCACACCTGCTGCAACAAGGCCTGCGATGTGCGCGATATCAGCCATAAGCACGGCACCAACTTCGTCAGCAATCTCACGGAACTTGGCGAAGTCAATGGTGCGTGGGTAAGCGGAGTAGCCACAGATGATCATCTTGGGTTTGTGTTCAAGCGCTTGTGATCGAACGTAATCGTAATCAATCAACTCGGTTTCAGGATCGAGTTTGTAGTCAACGATGTTGTAGAACTGGCCAGAGAAGTTTACTTTCAAACCGTGGGAAAGGTGACCGCCTGAAGAGATGGGCAGCGAAAGGATCGTGTCGCCTGGCTTGCACATAGCCATGAAGGCCGCGGTGTTTGCATTCGCACCGCAGTGTGGCTGAACGTTAGCAAACTGACAACCAAAGAGTTCCTTGGCACGATCACGCGCGAGGTCTTCGATTTGATCATGAAACTTACAACCGCCGTAATAGCGGGCACCCGGATAGCCCTCAGCATACTTGTTGGTCAGGCAGGTGCCCATCGCAGCGATGACGGCTGGGGAGGCATGGTTCTCCGAAGCAATCATCTCAAGAGTATGTTCTTGACGGTCCTGCTCAGCGGCAATAATTTGCCAAGCTGCAGCATCGTAGTCGCTTATAAGTCTTTCCGCATCTGATACTTGCGGTGAGTTCGTGGTCATCTAATCACTCCGGATTTCACGGGATAAATGGGGTACCACCAGCATGTGTGCCCTGTGCAACGAGTTGTGGCTTGACCCTGATGATGAACAATAGGCCGTATTGTAAGGATTTTCACGTCGGACCGCATTCCACATGCACCGATCAAGGCGAATGGATATCCATGCCATACTCTATGTATAAGCTTGCCCTCCTTTTTGAAACATTACTGTGATTAATGAAACCGTCATGCGAATAGCAACACGACACAGCAATTTTTCCAAACCTCATATGATCAATCAAAGACCACTAGCAGAACAAATAAGAATTTTCTTAAATTTATCGCACTTTGGCGTAATTCAGATAATCTCATCTTCTCATTGATCCGATTCACTTTATCACATTAGGAAGCATCATATGAAGCACGACTTAAATCGTGCCTTTACAGTACGGTTCCGCAACCCGGAGCCTCTTATCCAATAGGTCATCTCACCGGAGGCTAGCAGATGAAGTTTACGATTGGTAGGAAACTCGGCTTTGGCTTTGGATTGATTGTTATTCTGATTATCTCACTATTGATTGTAAGTCAAATCACTGAAAAACGGGTAAGTCGACTTGAAGCAAAAGCATATCGCATGCTGGGACTGACTCAAATGCTCGCGGAAAAGGAAAACGATCATCTCACCTGGCTTAATGGTCTCAATCAAACCTTCCTAGAAAACACGGAGCGTATTTCAGTACAAACGGATCACACCAAATGTAAGCTTGGGCAATGGTTAAACAGTGAGGATTCAGAAAAAGTTTCTCAGATTGATGACACGTCAGAACAAATCATCGCTGAACTCAAATCTGCACATAAAACTTTACATCTATCTGCACACGAGATTCAGAATACATGGCAACAACGTATTGAAGGCTTACATGAGCATACCTGGGCTATCTCAAAAGGACATGATCAATGGATACAAAAACTGTCGAACGATCTGCTCAACGAATCTAATCAAACACACGTTCAGTTATCACATCAGGATTGTGTGCTCGGCCGCTTTCTCTCCAGCGATTATTATCGAGAGAATATCGAGCATATCCCAGCGTTACATCAAGCCTTCTCTGATATTCGCGAGCCACATACCAAACTGCATCAATCAGCACAAAAAATCAGTCAGGATTTGGAAAAGAATCGACTGGTAGACGCCAAAAATGTTTATCAAACACAGACGGTCCCGCTATTAGCTGAAGTCGGCAAGTGCTTACAGGATGTTTCCACATATGAGGACAAAATCGATCTTGCTGAAAGCAGATCACGTCATATTCTCAAAGGTCAGACCGCTGGGGCACTTGCTGAAGCCCGCAAACAAATTGGGAATCTGCGCAAACATCTAGATATAAAAGCAAAAGAAGCCTGTAGCGAATTAAATGCAAGCATGCAGTTCATGCAGCGTGTGAATATGATCGTTACCGGCGTCTCGGCTGTACTTGCGATTATCATCTGTGTCGTAATCACACGCAGTATTGTGCATCCAATCCGAAAATTCCTTGCTGAATTTAAAATCATTGCCGATGGCGACCTCACGCGAAAAATCGATATTAACAGTTGCGATGAAATTGGTGAACTTGCCGGTGGATTCAATGCACTAATCGGCCGACTGCACGGAGTCGTCGCTGAAGTAAGTGACTCGACATTTGAGGTCGCCTCTGCGAGCAATGAAATTGCGGCCTCAAGTGAAGAGCTTTCTGCTGGTATGACAGAGCAAAGTTCACAAATCCTTCAAATCACAACTGCAGTTGACGAAATGGCGCAGTCTATTACCGAAGTCGCCAACAAATCAATGGATGCAGCCAACGAAGCAGAAAGATCAGGTACAGCTGCGGAAGAAGGCGGCGAGGTTGTGCGAGAAACGATTGAGATGATGAACAGCATCAACAATTCCGTACAACGCAGTTCGGACAGTGTGAAACAGCTTGGTGAACGCGGAGAAGAAATTGGCAAGATCATCGAAGTCATCAATGACATTGCAGATCAAACAAACCTACTCGCATTAAATGCAGCCATTGAAGCTGCAAGAGCCGGCGAACATGGACGTGGCTTTGCGGTTGTTGCAGACGAAGTACGCAAATTGGCTGATCGAACCACCAATGCGACTGATGAAATTGCTGAATCGATCGAAGCTATTCAGTCAGAAACCAGTGAAGCAGTTTCGCGCATGAAGATGGGGACCGAAGAAGTACAGAAGGGTGTGGAGCGCGTAACCGGTGCAGGCACCAATCTCGAAGATATCATGACACGTACACACCATGTATCTGCGATGATTCAATCCATTGCTGCTGCAGCTGAAGAACAATCTGCGGCAAGCGACGAGGTCGCTAAGCATATTGACTCAATCTCAAGTGTTACGACGCAAGCAGGTGCAGCTACAACACAAGCTGCCGCAGCTGCATCACAGCTTGCATCTAAGTCCGAACATCTGCAATCGCTCGTTCAATATTTCAAAGTTAAACGTAATCGATCATACGAACAGGATGCCGCAAAAGAAGAACAAGCTGCCTAGACGAGCAATTCAATAAACTAATAACGCAAAGCCCAGCAAAGTTCTCTACATCCGTCTTTGCTGGGCATTTTACAATAGCTGTCAGATCAATACTATTTCTCGCCCTGCAACACAAACGTTTCCTGTCCGTCAGTCAACAAAATTGCCTGATTCATCAGTTGCATCTGCTCAGTCAGAAGCGGCTGCTCCAATCCCGGTAACTGATACACATGCTGAAGCAATCCATTCTCTCTATTTAGCGCATAGACATTGTATCTAAAACTTGCATGAAGCTGATCCGCAGGGCCGACCATCTCCTCTTGATGCCAAAAATCATCCTCACCAACCACTGCGGAGAGATAGACCGCATGCGAGTTGGTAAAAGCTTGTGTTGCAAAAAGCTTGCGACCGGGCATAACAATGGCATCCCGCCAAGCAACTTCACCTTTTTCTGCTATTGCAACCGCATTGGAGGTTGTCATCACGAACCAATGCCCACCGATCTGCCTCGCCTTCGCCATACGTGGCACACCAATGGTTTGGAGTGTTAAACGTTTGAGAATCATGCCATGCCTTGCATCAATTACGTGCAGCAAACCATCACGATCGATGACCAATGTATGATCTGCGCCGAACCACGCATGATTGGAAAGTTCTTCATCTGTCAAAACAATTCGCCAGAGGATCGATGAATCAAATAACTGGTAAGCGGTTAACTGCCTTCGGCTCACCGCAATCAATCGCCCATCATCGGTCAAAGATACCTGTGTTGGTTTTTCAGCAAGTTCGATCGGGTGACGGATTGATTCGCCTGTTGAGACACTTAGTAACATAATGCCAGAAGTTTCGGTTTCCAGTGCAACATGTTTTCGCCCAAGGATGGCCAACACATCTTCTTTGATCTGTATTTCATCAATCGCTTCCAGATGAATACGATTTCTCCATTTCAGTTTACCGCGTGCGGCATCCACAGCTACAAGCCGACCCTTTCCGTCAGACACAATCAGCATTTGCGCATCATAAAGTACTTTGTAGTGCGTGCTGCCGGTCAATTCATCCGCATTATCATTTTCCTGCACGAAAATTTCTGCCAAAATCTCTTCCGCATCGTTTTCGTGTGCCATCAGGCTCATCCGCTTCAACACAGGCTTCAGATCAACTATTGGCCACGCATCTGAACCATCAGCCAACAACACTGACTTAAGTTTCATATGCCCATTGCGTGTAAAAGCCAAATAGGCATGGGTATCTGACATGTGAATTAACTGCGGTGAACTCTGCTGCATCTTCACCGACCAAATCGGCTTTGTCTCTCCCAGTTTGAAGCAATAAAGCTTAAAGGGGGTGGCGGTAAGAAAATGATCCTGCCCCGGTTGCACTTGTGTACGACACGTCAATAGCTCGCCCTTATAGCGCGTCAGAGACGTAATTGGAAAACGGACCTGTGCATACTGATCTGATGACCCCGGCGTGTTAGCCAACTCATCGATCCATGTATTGATCTCTACAAATGCATCACCACGGGACAGCATTACAATCGTTGGATAATCTCGCTTCACACGCTGCAGCCACTGAATGGCCTGATCAGGCTTACGATCTTGTATATGCAACAAAGTGAGCTGCGAAACCAATTGTCCAAGCAAAGGATGCTCCGTGTCATTAAGCGCGCCCATCATGTGGTATGCATCACGGTAATATCGTTTCGCTGTTTTGGGGTGACCATCTCGCGCCACTAACTGTCCCGCATGAAACATGATTGCTGGCGTTACCGAAGCATGTGGATACTTCTCTGCCAAACTCACATAATCTTCAGCCACCATCGTTGGATCGGACTGTAACTCTTTGAAGTTTGACTCAGCCATATGGTCATAGCGACCATAAATATCGCGGCCATACAACTGAATCATCTGGCTGATACGCATCTTCGCTTCTGCACCAGAAGGACGCGTCGTTTGCGCGAAGGTAAGCATTTCATCCGTCAACTGTGGGTCAAGCAAGATCGATTGATAGTGCTCAACCGCATCATGTACCTTGCCAACCCGCTGATAAAATTCGCCTGCAGCAAAGTGGTACTGAATCTCTTGCTCACGGCCACTCACAATGGCAGCCAAACGGTTAAACATCTCCAGTTTCATCTCATCGCTAAGCCCGGATCCCAAGCGGAGCATTGCAAAAATCTGATCGAACACTTCTTTCTGAGATTTCTGATGACGATCATGTTCACGGTTAATCAGCAGTTGTTCCAATGCCCGCACCGCATCATCCATCCCTTCAAGCATCACTTCATCTGACCCATAACGCATTGCAATATGCGCAAGCGCCAAGCCCGGCTTTACCTCCTGCGGCAACATTGCGACTTGGCCACGCAAATGCGATAACGCTGTTTCCCAAGGCATGAAACAACGTGCATCCGCAGCATTCAACATCAACACCTGTCGATCTGCGAGCAAAATATTGCCTGTATCCAGCGGCATCATCTGCCGAGTCACCGTTCCCGTCGCAAGATCAATGATGAGCAGACGATTGTTCGTGCTAATGAGTGCAACACCTTCTGCCACGCCGACCTGCCCCGCAAGTACGCTCACACCGCTCTCAGAAATCGGGATCGACCATTTCTTTTCCAGTGTTTGCGGATCAAGATGATGCATCTGCTTGTCGGTAATCAAAATCAATCCCGAAGGATATGATTTCATCTGTGCAAGATTCTGCCAGTGCGCTTCGGTCAGACTTCTCAGGATTGAACCGGTTTGCGGATCAAGCAGCACCGGCACACCTAAGCGTTGATCGGTCACAACCACCAAACCTTGTTCGGTCATAAATGGCGGCGGGCGCATCTGCAACATATTCGAAGCATGAACGGCAAACTCTTGACGCTTTGGCTTGGAGCGTTCAAACAAACGAACCCAATTCACCGTGCCTAGCCGTGCATCAATCGCCGCCACGGCGCCGAGGTAATCTGTGAGATAAATCACACCATCATGTAGCTGCATGTTCGCGATCGAATCAATCGCGTTGCGGTTCATATTAGCGGTACTTGCCAGATGCCGCTTCCACAAAAGGTCTCCCGACCTCGCATCAAACGCCAACAAGTATGTATCTTGAAAACCTGTAGCGGGTCGGCGTTCTGCAATCGCATACAAACGATTCTCTGATAAAATCGGCGTACCCTGAAAAAACGCCCGATCCAATCCCTCATTCTTTAACCCCGCAAGACGAACCTCCCATGCTGATTTCCCGGTCTGCATTTCGACGGACACTAATTTCGTTTCGGTAAACTCGCGCATCCGATGCCCTGCCCACGCAGACACGCGGCCAATTACACCAAACAAATGCGTTCCGTTCGTCGCCACTTGCCGCGGGTCAAGCAACATTCGTCCTGAACGTGCTCGTACAGATCGCTTATTCTCCTCTGCTTCCTCCGGTACGTACCGCCAAATCTCTCGTCCGGAAAACCGGTCTAATGCCAGTAAATATTCGCCATGATTAATGTAAATTGCATCTCCACGAACCCGCCCCAGCACGGCCAATGTGTTTTGTAACGCAATGCGGCTTACTTGCCGCGTATTGTTTGGTCGTACCTGTCTTGAGTACGCTTGATTCGGATCATGAAATGTGACCTCCCATAGCGTCGATTCTTTTTGCTTGGGCAAAGATTCTTTTAAGTGCAACTTGATGGCTTCTTGTTCGTGCAGACTCGGATCAATTTGCGAAGCGAACAGTATCACACGCTCAGCGGCATCTTTTGCTCCCGTCTCTTTCAATTTGGTGACATATTGATCCCCTTGGTGCTGGTCATTGGCCATATACGCACCAATGGCGGAAAGCTCCAAATACCGCTCACCCTGCTCATCAATCAATGGGTGATTTGCAAGCAACCGAAGCATGCTGCGCGCATCTGCAATCCTGGCCTGTTCTAATTTGCGAGCAACAAGATCAAGATTCGCTGCCACCGCAGCTTCAGTCAGCCAATATCGCTGAATCAATTGACCAACTTGATCGTCATTTTTAATAGCTGTGTCACGCAGTTCCCGCTCCGCAACCGGCTCGAATACTTCTCGGTAAACCGTGTACAACCGAGCATTGCTACGGATGAAATCTTTGACATGCAAAACAGCGTCGTGATGTAGCGCACCAGCCACATCTTCTTCCTCAGTCTCCACCAACATTTCTTCAGCCACAACCGTCACCTGCCCTTTGGGCAGCAGCTTATTTGGATGGTCATCCATTAACCCCTGCAACACCCGCACAGCCGCGGTCAATTGATCCTCCGCGATTAGTCGCATCGCGCGATCCATGTTCTCCGCTACCACCGGGGAGTCCTCGATGTACACTGGCCGCATCTGCCCCGCTCCCGGAAGTTCCGCAGCCTGCAGTGAAGCAGCCCCTCCCCATACCCATCCGATCAGCACGCCAGCCAACAGCATCACCACGCCCCACACGTGACTGTTTCGCCCTGTTCCAACCCACCTACTACCTACCCCACATCGCCCTATCATATTGATAATCCCTGACTTAAGTTACGCAAACACTGGGCTCACTCACAGCGTAAAAATACCACCGCCCAGTTTACGTCATCGGCACGCAACCCTCACGATAATTCTGAGGAATCATCCCCCCTTCCCAAACTCCCGAAAGATTGCCCCTCAACAACCTCAAAAATCACCCTTACCTTCCTCACAAACCCAGTCCTAACACCCTCCCGAATCGCCTTGCCGCCTCAGCCTTGATATAATGTGCGGCTCAAAATCCTCAAACTGTTTTATTTTCATACCAACCTAAGAAAGGTGAAATGACCATGAGCTGCGAAGCGCTTAACGTGGCAATCGTCGGTGCGACGGGAGCCGTTGGAGAAGAATTTTTAAATGTCCTGGATGAGCGAAATTTCCCCATCGGAAAACTCACCCTTTTGGCATCCGCGCGCTCCGCTGGCAAAACCATCACCTTCAAAGGCACCACCCATACAGTTGAGGAACTGACCGAAACCAGCTTCAAAAATATCGACATCGCACTGTTCTCTGCAGGCGGCGGGATCAGCAAAAAATTTGCCCCCATCGCGGTCGAGTCCGGCGCTGTCGTGATTGATAACTCCTCTGCTTTCCGCATGGCCGATGGCATTCCGCTCGTCGTTCCGGAAGTCAACCCCGAAGCAGTCAAAGAAGCTGGCATCGAAGTCGGCAACCCTGGCGTCGGCATCATCGCTAACCCCAACTGCTCGACCATCATCATGCTCATGGCTGTCAACCCGCTCCACAAAGTGGCTGGCGTCAAGCGAATGGTCGTCTCAACTTACCAAGCCGCTTCCGGTGCAGGTGCAGCCGCCATGCGTGAGCTCGAACTGCAAACCCGCGAAGTCCTTGAAGAAAAACCAGTGACCACTGAAATCTTCCCATTCCAATATGCCTTCAACCTCTTCAGTCACAACTCTGACATGAAGCCGAACGGCTACAACCAAGAAGAACTCAAGATGGTTCACGAAACACACAAAATCTGGAACCAATTCAACGGCGATCAATCTGCGATTACTGCAACTTGTATCCGCGTGCCAGTCATGCGTGCACATGCTGAATCGATCAACCTTGAGTTTGAAAACCCGATCACTGAAGAGCAAGCCATCGCGGCACTCGACAAAGCGCCCGGCGTTTCTATCATCAATGATCGCGATAGCAATACCTTCCCCACACCACTCGATGCCACCGGCAAAGACGATGTCTATGTCGGCCGCATCCGCCGCGACATTTCTCGTGACGACAACCGCGGTCTTGATCTCTTTGTTTGTGGCGATCAAGTTCGTAAGGGTGCTGCACTTAATGCAGTTCAAATCGCAGAACTGTTGGTAAGGTAACCTGTCACACAACAGCAAATTGATAACAATCCAACCTGGACCCTTATGGGGTTCAGGTTTTTTTTATTACGCCATCAAAACCCAACATCATGTCCTATCCTCTGCTTTACTTAAAAACACCTAAATTAACATCCAAAATTTTTTATCTTGGTTTATTTAATTTGTTACATAATATGAATTGAACTCATAGCAATCTGTGATAAACTCCCGTCTTGGGTTTGATCGAAATACTCCCACCCTGCCGAGCACGGCAACGTATCACACACGGTCAAACCAAACCACATTCATTCAATCCGCATAGTGATTGCTGACGTGGAACAAATAGCTGTAACTACTGGGTCATACATTATTCCGGACCCCTACAACTTAAATGCAATTAATCGTTCTGCTGCAATGCCGCAACAGAACGCGGTTCAATTTTCCAAACCATCTTTACCACACTGGAGAAAGAGATGAAACGTACTCTATTGGCTTCATTGATTATCGCAGCAACAACCATCACAACCTCTGCTGCACAAGCCATCGACTTCGATCCATTTGTCATCCGCAACTCAAATGTCGGCAGCGTTGCACCTACCATCACCGAAAACCTAGACGGCGATGGTGCTCACTGCGCAACTCCTCTTGACGGACAAAAAGTCGGCTACGGTACAAATTACTTCAACGGCAAAACCTTCGGTTCAATCGAATCCGTTGATTTCGATTATGTCTCCGGACCAACCACCATCATTCCATACGTCAACATCTGGGTAACCGACGGCACCAACTACGCCATTATCTCCACCGAAAACGATTACCGTGGAGACAACTGGGCAACCTATGCTGAATTCAAGGTCTTCGAAACAGATTTCAGTGATCTTGACTGGCTCCTCGGCGGCAACCCCGCGAATCGTTCTAACCAGTATCTGCAAAAATCAGACGGGCTCGGTGGGTGGACAAATGTCACTGGTGCAGATCTCGCACATCTCACCATTGCCGATCCTGGCGTCTACACTAACGGCTTCATCGGCACAGGCGCACCCAAAAACGGTACAGGCTTCAACATCATCTGGGGCGACACCGCAACCAATTACGTAGGCGTCTACGAGTACGACAACCTTGTTGTTACTGAGGTCCCAGAACCTGCTTCCCTCGCTCTGCTCTCACTCGGCCTGATCGTCGTCGCACGCAGACGCAATCAAGCATAAAAATCCTCCCCCACCCCCTCCAAACGCTCTGCATCACGCAGAGCGTTTTTTATTTCCTCAGCCCCCTCCTCACCCGCGCTAAATTCAGTTAACATTTCTTTCATCCTCGGGAACCTTCTTCCTCACCATACGTCTATAACATAGAAGCCCTCGGAAATTTACTGGCTCCCCCATAAACTATTGCCTGATCTAACTAGGAGACGATCATGCTTAAACGATTTTCATTGCCGATCATTGCATCCTTGCTCATGACAACGACACCGCTGACAGCCCAAGAAGCAACCCCTGAAACGGCTCCCGAAACACAACACACAACAGAAAAACAAATCTTTTCCGCTAAATCCAAACCTACTCACATCGCGCTCTTCAAAAACGGCTATGGCGTCGTTGTTTCCAAAGCCAATCTTGATACCGCCAGCACCTTCACTGTTGAAGAGCGGGAACAGCCTCACACTTTCCAAATTGATCTCTTCCCCAATGCCTCCCAAGGTACTTTCTGGATGAACTGGTCGAACTGGGCAAACCTTACCAACATCAAATCCACCTATGCCAAAGCAACAGAGAAAGCCGTCGCTTCGAACATTCAGGAAGTTATCCGTGCCAATATCGGTAACAACATCAATCTTAAAATCGACAAGAACTGGATCCGTGCTACCATCCTCGATGTGCCTGAAATCAAGCAGCAAAACCCCGGCGAACCCCGCCCACTCATCTTTCCCCCACCTCGCTTCAGCGATATTGTCTATCTCAAAACCGGCGATGCGATCCTCGTCAAACGCATGCACCAAATCCAAGACGTCCAACTCCCCGCAGGATCAAACATTCCGCAAGTAGATCACACTTCTCACAAGCCCGTTCTGCAATTCGATGCCAACCTCAATCCCATTGTTCGTGGCGTCACACTACCCACCATCGTCAAAACCTCCTACCTCGCCAAGGGCATCGCATGGGCACCTTCCTACATCGTCAACATCGACAAGCTCACCGACGATAATCTCACCGCCGACCTTTCCGCCAAGGCCGTACTCATCAACGACCTCATCGACCTTGATAACGTCTCCGCAGAACTCATCGCTGGCTTCCCCCACATGCAATTCCAAACCGCTTCCTCCGGCATGACCCTCCAACCTCTTGACCAATTCATTAACAATCTCATGCAGAAACAAGCACGCTATGCCGGTCGTGGCAATGGCATGTCCAACGTCATGTCGCAACGCATGGATATGGTACAAGAAATGAGCATGGCCGCACCTTCCATGCCACAACAAGCCGTCAAAGGCGAAACTACCGAAGACCTTTACTTCTACCAACTTGAAAACGTCTCTCTCAAGAAAGGTGAACGCGGCTACTTCCCACTCTTCGCCTCTGAAATCGGTGCAAAATCCATTTACACATGGGACATCCCAGACTTCGTCGATCAGTACGACAACTACATGAACCCACAACAACAAAAACAACTCGTCCAACCCGTTTGGCATTCACTCGAACTCACCAATAACACCGATCGCCCTTGGACCACCGCTCCTGCCGTCACGATGAAAGACGGCCGCATCCTCGGACAGGACACCATCACCTACACCGCGCCAAAAGCAACCTCACGCCTCAAGATCACCCAAGCCCTCGCGATCAAAGCCAAACAGCAGGAAGAAGAACTCTCCCGCCAACAAGCCAATTCAAAACAGATCGCCATCTTTGCTGGCAACTCACGCAATTACGCCATCATCACCGCCCGCGGCTCCCTTGAACTCACCAACTACAAATCTAAACCTGTGGAAATTGAAGTTTCTAAAACGCTTTCAGGCCAAGTCCTAAAATCATCCAACGACCCTGAGATCATCAAGCTTGCCAAAGATCTCGATCGCCTCAACCCAACCTCCAAACTCACTTGGAAAATCACACTCAAACCCGGCCTCGAAAACAAAGTCAAACTTACCTACGAATACAAAGTAATTTCACGCAGATAATATCTCAACAAACACACGTAAAAAAAACACACGCAACTCCCCTCCGA